>JAQWKM010000137.1 GCA_029247845.1 Paracoccaceae bacterium
TCACTTCGCGGGTCGTCGTCGGATAATAGACAAGCTTGTCTTGCGCCATTTCCCCAATCAGAGGATCGTTTTTAATTTGCTCAACCAGCCGCTCGCCGTATGTAAGCTCGTTTACATCACGACATGTATGGGTAAGTATAACCCGTTCGTAATCTTCATAGGTCTGAGGGTCCCGCACCAAAGATGCAAAAGGCGCAATGCCAGTACCCGTAGAAAAAAACCAAATGCGTTTTCCTGGCAAAAGAGCATCATGAACAAGCGTTCCAACAGGCTTCGGCCGCAAGATGATTTCATCGCCGGGTTGTATATGCTGTAATCGGCTCGTAAGCGGACCGTCCTGAACTTTTATTGAGTAAAATTCTAACTCGTCGTCCCAACTTGGGGATGCGATTGAATACGCACGCAGTAGCGGCTTGCCGTCGTCTTTGAGCAACCCAATCATCACAAATTCGCCTGAACGAAATCTGAGAGAGGCTGGCCGTGCAACGCGAAAGGAAAACAGCCTATCCGTCCAGTGTTGAACTAAGTTTACGATTTGGGCATCAGGAAGAGTGGCCGGTTTTATTTTATTTTCATGTTGCATAGGTATCATATGTCGTATTTGGTTTACAATTAATTTAGATGTTATCGTTTTTTTTTTTAAATACTAGACCTGAATGCGTAGGCGATGTTGATAGTCATGCGCCTGCCAATTTACTCTTGCGATCTAATGACATTCTGGCTGTGCTTTAGCCTGTTTTGGTGTGATTAGAATTTTATTTAACCAGATCTGATTATTCGACTGCGTCGTGTTAGGGATCGGTCTATTGTTCCAACGCTAGCTGACACCGCTGTGATGCCCAGATCAATTTGCCACTTCCCGCCTGCTGCATCGAAGGCGTCTATTTCTTCATCCAATCTTCCAAACACCGTTGCATCGCCCCTTTACGCCAGACAAACTTCAGACCAGCTAAGACATATTTGATGATTAGGGCATTGATTTCAGCTTGTGAGGTTAACGCGCCAAAGCGTGTCTTGCTGACATTAATCAGCAGGACTTCGCACCTGACAAGCTCAGTCAGATGTTTTCCAACCAAGCGATCTTGGATTACCACATCAGCGCAATCCAATCGGCGCCTTGCTTTCAGGGTCAAAAGCCTTTTGCCAATTCTGCAAGTTTGCTTGGGTTAAGGAACAAACTCCTTTCAATCTGTGCCTTTATTTTTGATCTGAGGAATGTCTGCTACACTTTGGTCCTCAGCTGTATCTTTGCTGGTGGCATAAAAAAAGCACAGCATTTGTAACATCAGATTTGCAAACCTCGCGTCTTGTTAGCTCGAGACATCCCATTTCAGCTTAATTTTCAATAGCCCGATCATGTCTTTGAGCGCGTAAGCAGAGGAGTGCATTGATTATTAGCAAAAGCCGCAGCTTAGCGATCGCGGCAAGACCCCCACCAAAGACAATGACCCTCTGATCGTTAAGGGTTAGAAAAATTCGAAAGTGATCCATATGCTCTTCTTGCAGTTATTATTTAGGGAACAATAGAAAGTTATTCCAATAATATATAGATTTCTTGCCAGTAAAGGAACATTATTCTAAGTACAGGGAAAAATAAATGAATCTCATCCTGAATAGAATTGGAATTCCAGATGAAAGTTCGCCTAGATGTAATCGATCAAAAAATTCTGAAAGAGTTACAAGAGAATGCAGACCAATCACTGGATGAAATAGCGAAGAAAGTACACTCCTCAAAAACCCCAGTATGGAACAGGATTCGCAAAATGCGGACTGCGGGTATTCTGGGACAGCATACGGTTATATTGGACGCAGAGGCACTTGGATTTGAAGCATGTTTTTTTGTTCTTATTCGAACTAGTGAACACGATTCTGAATGGCAGTCCAAATTTCTAACGGCTTTGAAAGACAGGCCAGAAGTGCAAGAAGCACACAGATTGGCCGGTGATATTGATTATATTTTGAAAGTTCGGGTTAGAAATGCCCGCGCATACGACACGTTTTATCAGCAGCTGATTTTGGACGTCAAAATTCACAATGTTACCGCGCTTTTGTCGATGGAAGAGATTAAGTCGACAACTAAATTACCGTTAGATTAAGAGCGCGAGAAAATATACAGCATACTGTCGGGTCGAAGGCTTTTAATAGAGCCTCTCAGTTCGTCTTGGTCGGCATCTAGGCGTCTTCCAGTGCTGTGATTATCTTTGAAAAATCGTCTGCTTTGAGGCTCGCTCCGCCCACAAGCGCGCCATTGACGTTTGGAAGTGCGAAGATCTCAGCCGCATTTGTCGCCTTTACAGAGCCACCGTATAAGAGTGGAATGCTCATAGCGGTATCGCCAAACCTTTGTTTGAGTTGGCATCGACAGAATTCATGAACTTGCGCGATTTCATACATGCTTGGCACATGCCCGGTTCCGATGGCCCATACGGGTTCATAGGCGATCACAATAGGTGATTTCCCAGCCTCAGACGACAGTGAACCGTCCAATTGAGCACCAATGATTGCAAGAGTTTGGCCGTTTTCGCGTTGATCAAGCGTTTCACCGATACACACAATAGGCGTAAGTCCTTCTTGCTGAACTGACGTGGATTTTTTTAGGACAATAGCATCCGTTTCGCCGTTCTCGGCGCGTCGTTCAGAATGGCCAACAATAACATGTGTCGCTCCGAGTTCGGCGATCATCTGCGCAGAAATCTCTCCCGTGTGCGGGCCACTTTGTGATATGTGACAATTTTGCGCTCCGATTTCGGTTCGGTCATCTAGATCACAGGCTTTACTAAGTACAGTAAACGGAGGGCAGATTAAAATTCTCACATCTGATGTTGCATGACGTTCTGCCAATAATGATATTTCTGACAGGCTATTGCTCAAGCCATTCATTTTCCAATTACCGGCAGCTATTTTTTGCATGATTAAACTCAATTTAATTCTACTGGAATAAATCTTTGATTTTGGGAGTAACGAACAAAGGATTGTTTTGATTTTGCATTGGTTGACAAAAGGAATGGGGCGAAGTTTTTTGGAATTATCACTTTCCCTCAAATTTGATCGATTCTCCACATCCACAAGCTTCGCTTACATTTGGATTATTGAATTTAAATGACGATTCCAAAAGCGATTTTTCATAGTCGATTTCTGTTCCAAACAAAAACATTTGGGCCATTGGCGCTATCATTACACAGGCGCCGTCTTGCTCTATGACCTCATCAGTTGGTTCTATATCATCAACGTATTCCATGGTATATTCCATACCGGCACAGCCACCTTTTTTCACGCCAATACGGAGCCCCTTATGCCCTTTATTATTCATCAGTTTAACGACCTGTTTAACTGCTTCATTTGTCAGAGTGACGGCCTGTTTGCCGGGTATGCCAAACATATTCACTTACACCTTTTCTTCACATAAATCCAAGTTCAAGCTTGGCTTCATCGCTCATCATATCCATACCCCAAGGCGGATCCCACACCATATGCACAAGTACTTCTTTTACCCCAGGGACGGTTTCCACGGCTTCTTCGACCCACCCTGGCATTTCGCCAGCAACTGGGCAACCCGCGGCAGTGAGAGTCATGATTACCAAGACTTCATTGTCCTCTTTTATGTTAACTGTATATATCAAACCTAGATCATAAATATTTACTGGAATCTCAGGATCAAAAATGGTCCTACATGCTTCCACAACAGCATCGTAAAGTTCGTGTTCTGTCGACGAAGGAGCGATTAAAGGCATTCCCTCCAGAGGCGCTGCTGTTTCTGTCATGTTATTACCTGCTATTACCCTACAATTTATATAAGGTAACTCATCAGTCAGGTCTAGTGGCGTTATGGACTTTTAGCGTCGTGGAACAGGTTTACTGTCAGGAAGAGACAGATTGGCAACTTGCTCAGCGATTGGAACAGTATTCATCGGGTGCAATTCTGCATTAAAGCCCTCGGGATTATCCAAAGCTTTCCATTTATTCTCATGAAAAATCTCTAAACCAGAAAAGCGAGCCTTATATCCCATTTTAGAACTGCCAGGCACCCAATACCCCAAATAAAGATAAGGAAGATTTGCTTCTTTTGCCAAAGCGATGTGATCCAAAATGAGATAAGTTCCCAACGATAAAGACTCTGGTTTGGGTTCGTAAAATGAATAAACCATGCTTAGCCCATCTTCGATCAAATCAGTTAGCGCAACTGCCATCAGTTTGCTACCCAGACAGTACTCTATGATCCGGGTTCGTATCGGCGTTTCCTCAATCATGGCTGCAAATTAAAAAACATCCATATCAGCCATACCACCCGATGCATGGCGGGCAGAAAGGTATTTTCGGAATAGTTGGTATTGATCTTCAGTCGCCCAAGGGGATGACGCACGACGTTCTAATTCACTATTGCGTTTTAAAACCCGTTTTTGACTTTTACGGATTTTAAACCTTTTTACATCGATCCGTGCGGAGAGACAGGCACAGCAATCTGCGCAAGAAGGGCGGTAAAGGACGTTTTGTGATCGGCGAAATCCTTGTTGGGATAATCCGTCGTTTAACCTCTGTGCTTCGTCGCCCTGCAACGCAGTGAACAGCTTCCGTTCCTGGCGACCGTCAAGATACGGGCAGGGTTGAGGCGCAGTTACATAAAACTGCGGAGCTACAGGAAGCGAATGGCGCATGAGATAACCCTAACAAAGCCAACCGATCTTAGCAATATTCCAATTGTAAAAATCTGATTTAATGAGGTGGGATGTGTTGTGAATATTCTCTGCGTATCGTAGGCATACCCAAAACCATATCAGTCAGCCCCTGATTTTGCCTTTGTTTGATATAAAATATAATGATAACAATTGTGAAAGAGAGAAGAAAACAGGCAGATAAGACCGAACCGCGTGGATGATTTTCTGTATAAAATTTAAAGGCTCATCGTTCTGATTGCACAACTACAATTTATTTCAATACCTTCAAGATCGTTGGAGAATTTTTGTTGCTGCGAGAAAAATTGATAAATTTACAGCCACGAAAATGTCTGTTTTGTTGCCAATGAGTGTGAATATTTGTGGTGCTAACCTTGAATATATCATGATAAAAAGTATTAATTTTGAACCGAATTTATTCGGTTCAGACGTCAAAGCTGTTCGGAAAATATTGGCTGGAACCGGATCTGGAAATCTGCATCTTTATGATTGACATTGTACGTGCTGGGTAAGTCGAAAAGCAAATTAACTGGCATTGTCGAAATGACGCGTTTAAGTAGGGTTAAGAAATGCTGTTTCACAATTCAATTTCAAAGTTTCCTCATTCGTATGATCCTGACTTGGGGAAAGAAATTGTCGTATCTTTCCCAGAATTTCCGTTAGAGACACAACAACTTTTGATGGCCGCTGCGGGGTGTAGTCCATATTTAAAATCGTTGATCGAAAAAGAGCAAGATTGGTTGAAATATGCTTTGGACCACCCAGACGAATGCCTAGCAAAAGAATTTGAGGATTTGAGGATTCGCCCTGAAAGTTCTCTTACTAAAGTTCTGCGACGTTCAAAGCGGCGGATAGCTTTATGGGTGGCTATATGTGATCTGGGGGGTATTTTAGAACTCGAAGAGGTTACTAAAATCTTGTCTCAATTTGCCGATCTAGCAGTTCAACTGGCTTTAAATTCGGCAGTCAGACGTCAGATAATTTGGGGTAAAATACCGGGCGTTCCATCCAATACTGATCCAGATGATTTAGGAATGTTCGTCTTGGGTATGGGAAAAATGGGTGCATATGAACTCAATTATTCATCCGATATTGATCTTATATGTCTGTTTGATGAAAGCCGCTTTGAGGTAGCTGATTTTCATCAGGTCAGATGTGCCTTTATAGCCGCAACGAAAGACATGTCTGCCATGCTGAATGATCTCACTGAGGATGGCTACGTGTTTAGGACCGATTTGCGCCTACGGCCAGACCCAGCGGTGACACCCGTGTGCATTGGAATGGAGGCGGCTGAACGATATTATGAAGGTCGCGGGCGCACTTGGGAGCGCGCAGCCTATATAAAATCGCGTGTTGTAGCAGGTGATATTAAGGCAGGAGCAGGATTTCTTTCCCGTATACAGCCTTTTGTCTGGCGTAAACACCTTGATTTCGCGGCCATAGAAGATGCACATAATATGCGTTTGGCGATCCGTGACCACAAAGGGCTTGGTGGGGCGATAAGTTTGGCCGGGCACGATATGAAACTAGGCCGCGGAGGAATCCGTGAAATTGAATTTTTCACACAAACACGGCAATTGATCTCGGGCGGCCGCGATAAATCACTGCGAAGCCGGCAAACAGTCGAGGGTCTTCAACAGTTAGCTAATAACGGATGGACACCTGTAGAAACAGCAACAGTCATGTCAGATCACTATCGAGCGCATCGCACTATTGAGCATCGTCTTCAAATGATTAATGATTCGCAAACGCATAGACTTCCAAAATCGCCAGAAGGGTTTAGGCGCTTGGCTGCAATGATGGGACAGGAAGATGGTGCACTTAGAGCGGATATTTATCGCCGCTTAAACATCGTTCATGAATTGAGCGAGGGTTTTTTTGCAGGTCCTGTAAATGCGTTAAATGTTCCCAAGGGGCACAGTGATTTTCAAGCTGTAACAGATGCATGGTCAAATTACCCGGCGTTAAGGTCTGATAGGGCTCTCAAAACCTTTGAGAGGTTGCGCCCTGAAATTCTCAATCGGCTTAAGGCGGCGACAAAGCCACAAGAAGCTGTTATAGCCTTTGATGGGTTTTTGTCAGGATTGCCGACGGGTGTGCAACTTTTTGCTCTGTTTGAGGCCTATCCAAAACTTATTGATTTATTGATTGATATCGTGGCTACGTCACCAGCCTTGGCTCAATACTTGGCCCGCAATGCGCAGGTATTTGATGCCGTCATTGCCGGTGCTTTTTGGGACAAATGGCCAGGGCCTGAAGAGCTTATTGATGAACTTCGCACAATCTTTGACACAAGCGCTTATTACGAACGAAAACTCGATGCAGCGCGGCGGTGGGGGAAAGAGTGGCATTTCCGGATTGGCGTTCATTTATTGCGTGGTCTTATCTCAGCGGAGGAAGCAGGTGCACAATATGCAGATCTGGCCAAAACGATGATAGCAGGCTTATTTCCTGAAGTTATCGCCGAATTTTCAGTCAAACATGGAAATCCACCGGGACGTGGTGCCGTAGTTTTGGGTATGGGATCTCTGGGAGCAGGTAGACTGCACTCAGCATCGGATCTTGACCTAATTATAATTTATGATGCTGATGGCGTCGAAGTGTCAGAGGGCCGGCGACCGCTGCAAGCCCGCCTCTATTATGCTCGCTTGACGCAGGCTTTGGTTACCGCCGTGACTGCCCCGATGACAGAGGGACGACTCTATAAAGTAGATATGCGATTACGCCCCTCAGGGAACCAAGGACCGGTCGCAACGTCGTGGCAGGCGTTTACTAACTATCAGGAAACCCAAGCTTGGATTTGGGAGCATTTGGCAATGAGCCGTGCGGGTATTGTAGCTGGAAATACCTCCCTTGGTCAGGATGTTGAAGCTTTTCGCATCTCTTTAATGGGGCGAAATGATACTCAGGCTGTGAAAATGGCACTCGCTCAGATGCGGTTGCGGATAGCCCGGACAAAAGGCATGGGTGAGGCGTGGGACATCAAGGATGGTGCCGGGCGCTTGCAAGATATTGAACTCATTTCGCAGCTTGGTCGCTTGCTTTGCGGAGGGGCACAACGAGATGTTCTATCTGGTTTGAAGGGCTGTGTCGGAAGTGGTGTTTTGAATGACGCAGAGAGAACAGAGATTGAGGCGGCTTATCGGCTTTTGTGGTCCCTAAGAGTTGCCGTCAAGCTTCTTGGTCAGTCAAGCGTGCATCGTTCACATATGGGCGCGGGTGCTGCACGGTTTCTGAATACCCTCACTGGGCATGGAACGGTTGAGGAATTACATGGTGATCTGGCGCGTCAATCTGAACGGGTCGCTGAGATTTTAAATAGGGTTCTCCCCCAAGTACAGGATGATAATGATGAAAGGTGACCAGAACGACCCAAAGGCGTTGATCTACGAGGCATACAATATCGATGGGATTTCGCTTGTAGACTGTCGGAGCATTTTTCTAGATTGGGCTCTTGGGCTACCTGTTGAACTGGATACTAATACTGCGATTGAAGCAATTCTCGTACAATACCAAAAAAATGTTCCAGACCATCCGATGACACAGACTTTACAAGAGGGTCTGAAACCTCTCACTGATCCACGCCGTCGCGGAGGGTGGCGTGGTAGATCCAGAGTTAACCGCGACATCAACTAAATGCCGGACACAGCAGTGCCGACCACTTTCGTTTAGGTTGCTTGGGGACAAGTCATCCTGAAGATTAGGGAGGAGTGTCTTTTGGTATTTTGCCTAAAAAAATGAAGAACAAAATGTATTTATAATAGCTTGTCTCATGGCTTCAATTTTTTGCAAAGTCGCTGCAACAACCTCAATGAAATTATCAGATGGGTTTTGCAGGCATGTTAATTCTGGTATAATAACGGATGGACAAAGTCATGGTGCGCTCTGATCATATTTTCAATCAAGCGCATAGAGCTCTAAATAGCCTATGAGATTTGGGCTGGGCTTAGTAAAGTTATCACGACCTTTATTGGAATTTATTTTTGAAAGGAAACGCTGAGCGTGATGAAAGCGATCTATACGGCCATGATCTCCTTTGGTTTGATGGGCCTATACCTGTCTTAGCCATCTCAAAGTTGAAAATATTTTGAAACTAGGAATGGGTTTTGAGACCATTCCAATGAATTGTGACGATCAAGTTACAAACGAGCGGCTTCGCTTGCTAGCCGAGTAATTCCGTTCCAATCACTGGCTTTCACAAGCTCTTTGGGCGCTACCCAGCTACCCCCCACACAGAGCGTGTTATCTAGCAATAAATAGTCGTTGGCGTTCTTTAAAGAAACGCCACCCGTGGGGCAAAATTTCACTTGTGGCAAAGGTGCACCGATTGCTTTTAGCGCAGGCGCCCCCCCGTTTGCTTCGGCTGGAAAGAATTTTTGGATGCTGTAGCCCCGCTCGTACAGACGCATAATTTCGCTCGCAGTGGCCGCGCCTGGTAAAATAGGCAGATTTGCTTCTTCGCAGGCATCTAAGAGACGTTCAGTGGCTCCCGGCGCAACGCCAAATTTGGCGCCTGCATTTACGGCCGCTTCGACGTCTTTTGGGGTAAGCAAAGTTCCAGCGCCCACCACGCATCCTGAAACTTTGACCATTTCGGAGATGACCTCTAGAGCGGCGGGCGTGCGCAGTGTGACTTCTAAAGCTGGCAGCCCCCCCCTTACAAGCGCCTGAGCAAGAGATCTCGCTTTAATTGCATCTTCGACAATCAGAACTGGAATAACTGGAGCTAAAAGGCAGATACGGTGTACTTCTTTACTGGCAGATTTTGGTGTCATATTAAAATCTTTTATGTCATTAGGTGCGTTTTAGCCAAATATACTTGCGCCGTCCGAGGCATTTCCAACATTTTTGCGAAACATCGAAAATAGCTCACGACCGACACCATGTTCATTTGCTGAAAGATCGACCTGAATTGATTTGCGGGCGTCAAACCCATCGCTGAGAACATCAAGCGTGCCCTTCGTCACGTCGAGACAGATCATATCTCCATCTTGGAGCTTGGCAATCGGTCCCCCTACTGCGGCTTCGGGGCTTATATGAATGGCCGAGGGGACTTTGCCAGAAGCACCTGACATCCGTCCATCCGTAACAAGGGCAACTCGCAAACCGCGATCCTGCAAAACAGCCAGGATTGGGGTCAGGCTATGCAATTCGGGCATTCCGTTCGCACATGGTCCTTGAAACCGCACGACAATAATTGTGTCAGACGTGAACTCATTGTTTTTGAACGACTGTTTGACGGCCTCTTGCGTGTGAAATATGCGCGCTGGGGCCTGAATGATCCGGCGCTCCGGCGCTACTGCAGAGACTTTTATGATACCCGTTCCAAGTGATCCGACAAGCTGTTTTAAGCCACCGGATTTTTGGAAAGGGTTTCTGGCTGGGCGCAGAATTTTCTCGTTCTGGCTTTCGTCCGACATAGCGACAAATTTTAACCCTCCGTCGGTTAATTTAGGCTCGTAGGTATAAAGTCTCAAACCATTGCCCATTACAGTTTTCACATTCTCATGAAGTAAACCTTCATCCAGTAATTGTCCCATAATAAAGCCTAAACCTCCCGCGGCATGGAAATGGTTCACATCTGCAAGGCCATTTGGATATACTTTCGCCATCAATGGCGTGACAGAAGAAATATCGTCAAAGTCCTCACCGCTGAGCAAAATCCCTGCAGCACGCGCCATAGCGGGTAAGTGTAGAACAAGGTTTGTGCTTCCCCCTGTTGCCATAAGACCAACGATTCCGTTGACAAAGGCGCGTTCATCCAAGATGTCGCTCACGGGAATGAATTCTTTGCCAAATGCTGTGATTTGCAGAACGCGCTGTGTTCCCCATTTGGTAAGCTCTACGCGCAATTCAGTGCCGGGATTAACAAAGGAAGAGCCGGGCAAATGTAGCCCCATAAATTCCATCAACATTTGATTCGAATTGGCCGTGCCATAAAACGTACAAGTTCCCGGTGAATGATAGCTTGCCATTTCAGCCTGCATCAAGATGGCACGATCTACTTCTCCTGCTGCAAATTTCTGTCTGACTTTGGCTTTTTCGTCGTTTGGCAGTCCAGACACCATTGGCCCCGCAGGAAGAAATATCCCGGGTAAATATCCAAAGGTTGCCGCAGCAATAATCAGACCTGGAACTATTTTGTCACAGACACCTAGATACACTGCAGCATCGAACGTGTTGTGCGACAGAGCAACCCCGGCCGCTAAGGCGATCACATCACGCGAAAATAGCGAGAGCTCCATGCCCTCCTGACCTTGGGTGACTCCGTCACACATGGCGGGCACGCCTCCTGCAACTTGTACAGTGCCTCCGGCTTTGCGAGCTGCTGATCGGATAATGTCGGGAAATTTTTCAAACGGCTGATGCGCTGACAGCATGTCATTATATGCTGTTATGATTCCCAAGTTGGCCCCAGTGCCGTGAGCGAGTTCATTTTTATCGCTTCCCATGGCAGCATACGCATGGGCCTGATTGCCGCATGTCAAATGCGCTCGTCTAGGTCTTTCTTCAGCAGCTTTTTGCATTCGGTCGAGATAATCTTTGCGACGATCTTTGGAACGTTCAATAATACGCTTGGTGACACACATAATAGTCGAGTTCATTTAAATCTGGCTCCCTTACATTTATTATGTTAGCGCTAACAATTTTTAACGATATTTTAGAGGAGTTTGCAAGACTTAAATAAAAATTAAAATCGATCCTTTTGTAAGCCAAACAATATGCGTATGACATCTCTATGGAAAAAAACGAAATACCCATCATTAGGCTGAAGCGAAAATCTTCACTAGGTCCGCTCTTGAGGGGGTTTCCTTGGGTCTATGATAATGAACTTGTCCTGGACAGAAGAACCAAAGCTATACCGCCAGGCAGCATTGCATTGCTGCACAGCTCAGAATGCAAACCTATCGGATTAGTTGCGTTTAATCCAAAATCTAAAATATCCGTTCGCATTCTCGATCTCGATCCTGAGGCTGAGATAGATCTGTCTTGGATCACCGACAAAGTTCGCCACGCTGCCCAAATGCGGGAGCGTTTGTATGCAGAACCTTATTACAGATTAGTTCATGCAGAAGCTGACGGACTACCTGGCGTCGTTATTGACCGGTTTTTAGATATTGTTGTTATCCAGCCCAACGCGGCTTGGGCAGAAGTGATGTGTAAAGACATCTGCCAAGCTGTTGTTGATGTTACAAAAGTAACAACCGTTTTGAAAAATACGTCTGGAAGGGCCCGCAAGATGGAAGGCCTTGAGGGCGATAACGAGGTTATGTGTGGTACATTGCCAAAAGATCCCGTTCATGTGCCAATGAATGGGGCCACGTACATGGCTGATCTTGTAACTGGTCAGAAAACTGGTCTATTTTATGATCAACGCCCTAATCATGCCTTTATGGCAGGTTTGTCCAAAGGATCTCGAGTGCTTGATATATTTTGCCATGTTGGGGGGTTTGGTCTTGCCGCTTTGGCGGGTGGCGCCGCATCCGTCTTAGCCGTAGATGGATCAAGGCCAGCTCTCGATCTAGCCGAAGCTGGTGCCGTTCAAAGTGGATTTAAAGGGCTTTTTGCAACTCGCAAAGGCGATGCGTTTGATGTACTGGCAGACCTTGGACAGGCTGGACAGAAATTTGACGTTGTCATTTGTGATCCACCGGCCTTTGCCTCATCCAAACGATCGCTTGATGTGGGTCTTAGAGCCTATGAAAAACTGGCCAGACTTGCCTCATTATTGGTAAAAGAGGGTGGTTTTCTGTGCTTATGTTCCTGTTCTCATGCAGCAGATATTGCAAAATTCCAGACGGCGTCTGTGCGTGGTATTGGGCGGGCAGGGCGCACTGCTGCCCTAATCCACACGGGTTTTGCTGGTCCTGACCATCCACAGCACTCTCAGCTAAACGAAAGTGGCTACCTCAAGTCTTTGTTTTTCCGCCTATGAAGTTGTTGCTGGATACTTGTGTGATCTATCCGACTGTTATGCGGCAAATGCTTTTGGGTGCTTCCAGAGTTACCGGCTGGACCCCCCTATGGTCGGAGCGAATTCTAGAAGAATGGGCCCGCGCTGCGCGCAAAATCGGCCCTACGGGTGAAATGCAAGCCCGCGCTGAGATAGCTCTAGTCAGAGCAACGTGGCCCAAATCAGAAATTTCTTGGGTGCCATCCTTAGAGACGCGGCTTTGGTTACCAGATGTCAATGATCGCCATATTCTAGCGGCGGCTATAGCAGGCTCTGCCGATCTTTTGATCACATCGAACGCACGCGATTTTCCGCGTGCTACCCTTTTTGAGGAAGGACTTGATAGGCTTGATCCAGATGCACTTTTGCTAAAGGCCTACAACAGTTATCCCGATCAAGTTTCTAGCGTTGGGAATGACATCCTGTTTGAGGCGCGCCGCTTGTCTGGAAAAGACTGGGAGATACGTGACCTATTCAAAAAGGCAAGATTGCCAAGACTTGCAAAAGTGATGGCGACAGCTCCTGGCTGAAATGGGACCCATCGAATTCAGCAAACAAATCAGCCCCAATAAAGCGGTTTCAGAGCCTAAGGATACCTCGGCCAGCGTATTCGGCTGTCTCGCATAATTCTTCTTCTATGCGGATGAGCTGGTTGTATTTTGCAAGCCTGTCTGAGCGAGCAAGAGAGCCGGTCTTGATCTGCCCACAGTTGGTTGCGACAGCTAGGTCGGCGATGGTGGCATCTTCGGTCTCTCCGGAGCGATGCGACATTACATTAGTAAAACCCGCCCGATGCGCCATATCGACGGCTTTGAGAGTTTCAGAGAGCGTGCCAATTTGGTTCACTTTAACTAACATTGAATTGGCTGATCCTTGAGATATACCTTGGGCAAGACGCTTAGGATTTGTTACAAACAGATCGTCGCCAACCAATTGCACGTTATCGCCAAGCTCACGAGTGAGCATGGCCCAACCAGCCCAATCGTCTTCGGCCATTCCGTCTTCGATGGAAAGAATGGGATAGTCTTTTACTAGCGCGGTCAAATACGCCACATTTTCTTCAGAACTAAGAGATATTCCTTCGCCAGACATTTCGTATTTACCATTGCGGTAATATTCGGTTGATGCACAATCTAGTGAAAGATACATGTTTTCACCGGGCTTATATCCAGAAATTTCAATGGATTTAATAATAAAATCCAGAGCGTCTCGTGTAGAGCTAAGGTTAGGGGAAAATCCGCCTTCGTCGCCTATACCAGTTGAAAGACCGGCCGCTGACAGCTCTTTTTTTAGCGTGTGGAATACTTCTGACCCCATACGAATCGCTTCGCAAATATTATCTGCGACCACTGGCATAATCATGAATTCCTGAATATCAATTGGATTATCGGCATGTTCGCCACCATTGATAATATTCATCATGGGCACCGGCAAAATGCGTGCGGATGTGCCACCAATATATCTGTACAGCGGCAAATCACTATAAGCTGCTGCCGCCTTTGCCGTGGCAAGTGAAATGCCCAGTATGGCATTTGCGCCCAAGCGTGCTTTATTTTCTGTACCATCAATTTCAATCATGGCTGCATCTACGCCTTGTTGATCGGTTGCATCAAAGCCCACAATCCTTTCTGCCAATTCTCCGTTTACGCCAGAGACTGCCTCTAAGACGCCTTTGCCCATATAGCGTGTTTTGTCTCCATCCCGCTTTTCCACAGCTTCATGCGCGCCGGTAGATGCACCAGAGGGGACAGCGGCGCGGCCCATTGTGCCATCTTCTAGCGTCACGTCGACCTCAACAGTTGGGTTGCCCCTGCTGTCGAGAATTTCGCGGGCGAATATGTCAACAATAGTGCTCATCTTTGATCTCATCTCGTGTTTATCTTGGGCGCGTTGCTCGACGACTTCTTAGTGAAATGGTCAAAAAATTACTAGTCTTAATAATCCTAATAGGCATGGTCCATCACTAATGTTCAATTTTGCACTTATACTTGTTGCAATTTGATCTGTTCGCGCCAAAATGTGTAAAGGCCAGAGAGGATAATGATTGTTGCGCCGGCCAAGGTTTGCCAATCTGGCCGCTCTCCTAAAAAGGCAACTGCGATAACCAATGAAAAAACTAAACGTGAGTAGCGAAAAGGTGCAATCACAGCCACATCTCCGGCCCTTGTTGCAACCACTATAGCGGCATATGACAGGCCACCTAACACTGTCAGTACTAAAAGCCAAAGCCATTGTTCAGCTGTCGGCCAGATCAGTTGTCCAAAAAACGGGATTAGCAAAATACCAGCAATGATACTTGCGCCAAAGGCATAGGCAGTCACGGTAAAGGTTGACAGGCCCGACGGCATCACCCGCGTCGCAAGATCCCTAGAGGCCAGAAATGTGACCCCCAAAAGAGCCAAAATAGAGGCTGGCTCAAAACTAGCCGACCCTGGCCTAACAATAAGTAAAACCCCACAAAAGCCAACCCCAATTGCGCTCCAACGTCGCCATCCAACCTTTTGACCAAGAACTAACGCCGCCCCCATCGTCACTAAGATCGGGATCGTCTGCAATATTGAGGCCGCTGTAGAGAGAGGTATAAGAGCAAGGGCTGTAAGAAAAAATAATGGTGATAAGACATCAGAGACAAAGCGAATTACGAAAACTTTGTTGCGCATATTTGGAGAGTAGAGACTATCCCCCTTAAAGATGGCAAGACCTACGAACATTATGGTTCCGCCAATGCCTAGTAGGATCAAAATTTGCGAGACTGGAATTTCCTTCGTCAGGCTTTTGATTAACCCATCTTCTATTGAAAAACCGGCCATTGCTAGAAGCATAAAAATAATGCCGCGCAGATTGTCCATATACCATATCATCCTTAAGATGGGCGGAACTGTAATTAGTTCGAAGACGCCTCAGTGACGGTAAGGGTCAGGCTTGTCAAGTTTGATATGGCGGGCGTTTTTATTTATTGGCTTTAACGGCGTAAAGCTCAAGCCTGTGGCCTTTCAGCTTATAACCAAGCTTGGCGGCAATTTTTTCCTGCAAGGCTTCGATTTCAGGATCGACAAATTCGATCACTTCACCTGTTGTCAGGTCGATAAGATGGTCGTGATGGTCGCGCTCGGCATCTTCATAGCGTGCGCGTCCATCGCCAAATTCGACCCGATCCAAAATACCGGCCTCCTGGAAAAGCTTGACGGTCCTGTAGACAGTTGCCAGCGAGATACCATCATCCTGCGCAGAAGCGCGGTCGTAAAGGGCTTCAACGTCTGGATGATCGTCACTGTCTTCTAAGACACTTGCAATAATACGTCGCTGGCCTGTCATACGAAGGCCCTTGCTTTCGCAGCGCGCAACAATTGTATCACTCATAATCTAACCTCTGTGTCCATGGGATCATTCGGTTAAAGGAATTCTGCTCCTCTGGAAACCCCTGAAACCGACAAATGCTGTGCAAATCTTAAGCACTGTGTGAAATACTATTCATTGAAAAATGCACGCTATAAGACATTCAAGCCAAAATTTTACGCCATGGAGATACTCATTATGCGTGCAAATCATTGACCTTTGTTAGCGATTGCAATTCAGTATGGAGAATATGGAAAAGCGATCAATAGATACCAGCGAAGCCGTTATGACGATGGGGTTCTCTTTGTTTCTGGCTTTTAATCAGGTTGTAATAAAAGTCATAAATTCTTGATTTTAGACCATTTTTAAGCCTGTCTACCGTCTATCCTAGCATTGTGTGTTTTAGCATCTGTGGATGCGTTGGAATGGGTTTCTCATCCATCTGCGCAAAGAGAGCGTTTTGCCAGGACTGACGCTCAGCTTTTAATTTACCTTTAAATTTATTTTTCTTTTTCAGCGTTGGATTACACTACTGTGTTGCGCGCCTGTGTGTTCTTTTACACGATACCAATCTGGCTGGCAATCAGTGACCATTTTCTTTTATTAAATGAAGGTCTGACCAAAATATGTACGCTTTTACTTGTGATGACGATGCTTGTCGTTATTTAGGTATTTTTTGCTTCATCACTCGGACTTGGCATATACCTTATGGTTGATCATTTTACGATAGCGGCCGCGATATTATGGGACGGTATTGCTTTGAGCGCGCGGTTGACCAGCATCTCGAAGGAACGGCCCGAAACACAGTTGTTCATACAGCTTTTTCTATCTGCGCCAATTCTATTCGTTGTCAATTTGTTTTTTGGATCATTTATTTGCAATCTTACGCCGGTACACCCGGCTGATCTGGCGTTTGAATTTTTTGTTGTTGCCAGTTTTGGGCTTCTTTTTTGGTTCAAATTAATTGCAAACTATAAAGCCTCTGCTCTGGCATCTTTTAACTTTCTTGCCCCTGCTTTAAGCGTTTTTTGCTTAGTCACTCTTAGGCGAACAGGCTGGACTAAATCTTATCGGTGCCCTGATAATTATAGTTCTTGGATTGATATTGATTAACTGAAAAGAAATATCTCAATTACGGAGATAGGGCATGTTGGATTGCCCAGGGATTTTCCTTTTTGCGCCATGCCAAACGTAATGGAATAAGGAGGAGCGTTTTCAAACAAACTAAACAGTTCATTGACAGAATTAGGCAAAAAGCAGGAGCGTGATCAGTGCACTCTCATGCGGTAGCTTGAAACAGACTGGATTGCGTTCAGCTGTTCGGTCAGTTTATTAGGACACGTGTAGAAAACAAGAGACAATGCTTTGACGGACTTAAGTAAAACGCCATAAGCATTTATAATATGTTGTTCATTCACCGTGGTCATTTTATAAGAATGTTGAAAGAAAATATTCAAAAGATTGAACCGCGCTTTGTAAGCAGCAAGGCAGAAGACAAATTTGAAGACTATTTTTGAACACCAAATCGAAAAATTTTTAAGATTTACATAATTGTTTACTATTAGTGATATCCAGGCTCAGCTAACCGACAATTATTTTGCGCACGGCATAGTTTTACGCGTGAGGCCAGGGATTTACTTAAATATCAAGATAAAGCTGAGTACGCTCGGGACGTTACAGAGCAGGGCTGCATCCATTATTTTAAAATGGATATGTGTATGTTATTTGGTCATAAGCTATAGTTCAAGTTCCGCAAAAAGTTGCTCTGACTTCTTCTGCATCACTGGGTGGACGGCGTAAATCTGAAAACTCTGAATTTTCTTCAAACGGCGCACTCAAAGCTGTTTGTAATCTTTGAAATGGCGCATAATCTCCAATTATTGCGGCTGAAATCATTTCTTCAATCCTGTGATTGCGCGGAATGAGAACTGGGTTGGACTTTGCCATTAAGGCATGTGGATCCTTTTCGGTCACAATTCTCGTTTGCCACTCTGTTTTCCAAACGTCGTATTTTTCAGGTTCGATAAATTGATCTCGCGCGGATGATGTACCCATAGCCGCAAATGTATTGGTAAAATCGGCCTGTCCGTCTGCCATAAGTTTTAAAAGAGCGTTTACCAGCCCTTCATCTTCGGGTTGAACGGCGCTAATGCCAATCTTTGCTGCAAAAACTGTTCGCCAATTTACCTTAATTAGTCCAGGCATGGCGTGAATAGCGCTGGTAAATGCTTCAATTGCCTCATCGGCATCAGGCATCAAAGGAACGAGGGCTGTCGCTAACTGAGCCATGTTCCATACAATAATATCTTGTTGGATGCCATAGGCATAGCGGCCCATTTTATCGATTGAGGAATAGACCTGCATGGGGTGATAGCGATCCATGAACGCACAGGGACCATAGTCGATGGTTTCGCCAGCAACTTGGCAGTTATCTGTGTTCATCACACCGTGAATAAATCCAACACCCATCCATTTTGGGATTAAAGTGGCTTGCGCCTTTATAACCGCTTCCAAAAACCCCAAAGGTCCTTCTGCGTGCGGGTAATGCCGCGCGATAGAATAATCAAGCAATGTTTTAAGTGAGGTCCAGTCGCGTTGGGCTGCATATACCTGAAACGTGCCAATGCGAATGTGGCTCGACGCGACGCGCGTCAAAATCGCCCCTGGAAACAGTTTCTCGCGCAGTACAGATTCGCCACTTAAAACTGCAGCAAGGGCCCTAGTGGTCGGAATTCTCAGAGCATGCATTGCTTCGGACACGACGTATTCTCGCAAAACGGGCCCAAGCCAAGCTCGACCGTCACCTGAACGCGAATAGGGCGTGGGGCCGGATCCTTTGAGCTGGATATCGCGACGCACTCCGTCAGATCCGATCGTTTCGCCCAAAAGCAATGCCCGGCCATCGCCCAACTGGGGATTA
>JAQWKM010000140.1 GCA_029247845.1 Paracoccaceae bacterium
TCTTCGGGGGAGAAAGAGACCCGTACGCCACCCTTCGCACCTGAAGTCAACTCTTTGAAAGTGCCTCTACCGCGCCCGCCGGCATGAATTTGGCTTTTTACCACCCAGACTGGACCAGGCAGACTTGCGATGGCAGTTTCAGCCTCGTCTATCCTGAGAACCGTAACGCCGTTTGCAACTGGCGCGCCGAACGATTTAAGGATTTCTTTGGCTTGATGCTCATGGATGTTCATTTATCTCTCCCTGTATTTCATGCTGCTAAATGAGCATTAAAATCTCTTTAAATGCACTTGTTCCAGCCTGTCCAAGCCATTCAAAAATCACCATTTCGGTGATCACAATGCTGACCCCGGCAGCGTTTAGACGCGTTAGACAGGCGTTTTTATTTTCTGAGGTCCGCGATGTGATTGCGTCAGACACTACAAAAATTTCGTAGTCTTCCTCGATAAGACTTGCAGCCGTTTGTACGACGCAAATATGTGCCTCGATGCCACACAAAACGGCCTGTCTACGATTTAGAGATGTCAAAGCTTTCGCGAAAGTAGGATCTGCCATGCAGGAAAAATGTAACTTCGATAGAACTGGTGATTGACCAGCAACTTTTCGAATTTCGGAAACCGTTGACCCTAACCCATTGGGGTTTTGCTCAGTCAACAAAGCGGGAACCTGAGTGATAGATGCAGCTTTAAGCAAAGTACTAGAATTTTTAAGCGTTTTAGCGGGCGAATTCATCGCAGGGACAAGTCGCTCCTGCATGTCGATGACGACCAATACTGAATTATTGGCTCTTATAAGCATCAGTATTTCCTCGGTAAAATTTCTAGGTATGTGGTATACCAGTATAAAATCATTAGCTTAATGTCAATATTTTAAATGATATTTTTTTGTTGACTACTCAAAAACTGGGTGTAATGTATACCACATACACGGCGATTGCAGCCCTTTTTCCAAGCTTTGAGGTTGACTATGTCTATTGGAGATAAACTCAAACCCATAAATGAAAATTTTACTTTAAAGGACCATACCTTTACTGTCTTACGCACTGCTATTTTGGACATGGATATATACAGTTCTGATGCGGATTTGCGGCTAGATGAGCGTAAGTTAGCGGAAAGTTTGGGGATTTCCCGGACTCCCATTCGCGAAGCGTTGGCGCGGCTTTCTCAAGAGAATCTCGTGCAAATCGTGCCACGCAAGGGCGTGTTCGTGTGTCGTAAAAGTCGAGAAGAAATTCTCGAAATGGTAGTTACATGGGCTGCATTGGAAAGTATGGCGGCACGTCTTGCTACCGTGAATGCAACCGACGCAGACTTACAGGCATTACGTAAATTCGCTATGAAGCACAGCAGTGGTGCAATGCGAGCAGATATAGAAGAGTATTCGGAAGTTAATATAACCTTTCATCAGTTCATTCTTAAGTTGTCTAAGTGCGCACTGTTGGGTGAAACTGCTGAAAGCTTGTTTATTCACATGCGAGCCATTCGGCGTAGGGCTATGGGTGAAGGCAATCGAGCGTTAAAGTCTGTGGTAGATCATATGGAGATAATAGAGGCGCTCGTTATGCGGGACGCCGATCTCGCGTCATCTAGAGTACGTGAGCACACAATGCGGTTGCATGCGCACATTAGTGACACATGGGCTAGTTTGGAAATCAGTAAAGCGGTTAAGTCTTTATAACTCACAGGGTGATTGTTCGAATGTACACAAAGTTAGAGGTTGCTGATAAAAATGAGTGAAATTGAACGTGATATTGATGCGGATCAACAGGCCGATGAGGCGACTGCGCTGACGGACGGTTTTCATTTGTTAATAAAAGCTTTGAAGCTGAATGATTTGAAAACAATCTATGGTGTTCCCGGGATTCCGATAACCGATTTTGGTCGCATGGCTCAGGCGTCAGGTATTCGAGTTATATCTTTCAGACATGAGCAAAATGCAGGAAATGCAGCTGCCATCGCTGGATATCTTACAAAGAAACCAGGTATTTGCTTGACGGTCTCTGCTCCAGGCTTTTTGAACGGTTTGACCGCCCTTGCGCACGCTACCACAAATTGCTGGCCTATGATCCTGATTTCAGGCTCATCAGAGCGAGAAGTAGTTGATCTTATGCAAGGTGACTATGAGGAGATGGATCAACTGGCGATTTCAAAACCTTTGTGTAAAGCTGCATATCGTATTTTGTATGCTCAAGATATTGGGATTGGTTTGGCGCGAGCAATACGTTCCGCGGTCTCGGGTAGACCAGGTGGTGTCTACTTGGATATACCTGGAGCGTTGCTCGGACAGGTGATGAATGAAGCTGAGGGTATTAGGTCTCTTGTTAAAGTGATCGACCCAGCTCCTGAGCAAATTCCAGCACAACATGCTGTTACTCGTGCGCTTGATGTGATCCAGGGGGCAAAGAAACCACTTATTATCCTTGGCAAAGGCGCGGCCTATGCCCAAGCCGACGATCTTGTCCATGAATTTGTCGAAACCAGCGGCATTCCTTATCTGCCCATGAGTATGGCTAAGGGCCTTTTACCTGACACACATGAATTATCTGCTGGTCCGGCTCGCTCACTCGTTTTGAAAGAGTCTGATGTTGTTATCATGGTTGGTGCAAGGCTTAATTGGCTTTTATCTCACGGTAAGGGTAAGCAGTGGGGTGCGCCTCACTCTACAAAATTTGTGCAAATCGACATAGAGCCAACAGAAATGGACAGTAATGTTGAAATTGTGGCGCCATTAGTTGGCGATATTGGATCAGTGTTGTCGTCGTTATTGGATGGAATGGGTAATGACTGGGTGAAACCTTCTGTTGATTGGACGAATGCAATTAAAGATAAAAAGGAAGCCAATATCGCCCGTATGGCACCCAAGTTGAAAAACAATAATTCACCCATGGATTATAATGGAGCGCTGGGTGCTCTTAAGCGCGTAGTGGAGGAGCATCCTGATGCTATGCTCGTAAACGAGGGTGCTAACACGTTGGATTTTGCTCGAAGCATAATTGATATGTATAAACCCCGCAAACGTTTGGATGTGGGTACTTGGGGCGTGATGGGCATAGGCATGGGTAGCGCGATTGCTGCTGCCATTGAAACAGGCAAGCCAGTTTTGTGTATTGAGGGGGACAGCGCTTTTGGGTTTTCCGGAATGGAAGTTGAAACAATCTGCCGTTACAACCTTCCCATTTGTATCGTGGTATTTAATAATAATGGTATCTATCGAGGGACAGATAAAAATGAATCTAATGGGGGGGATGTAGCTACCACTGTATTTGTCGAAAATGCACGTTATGACATGATGATGACGGCCTTTGGTGGCAAGGGTGTTCACGCGATAAACCCTGATGGATTATATCGTGCAGTGACTGATGCTATGGATTCTGGACGGCCAACCCTTGTTAATGCAACTATTGATCCTGCTGCAGGCAAAGAGAGTGGTAATATTGGAAGTCTAAATCCGGTAAGCGTTGTCGGGAAAAAGTAAATGGTTCACAAGAATTCGAAATGACAGGAATGCAAAATGAAAGCTCTTGAAGGCATCAAGATACTAGATTTCACCCATGTTCAATCAGGCCCGACCTGCACCCAGCTTTTAGGATGGTTTGGCGCAGATGTGATTAAAGTCGAGCGTCCCGGTGTCGGGGATGCAACGCGCAAGCAACTGGTCGATGTGCCGGGTGCCGACAGTCTGTATTTCACCATGCTTAACCACAACAAGCGTTCGATCGAGCTGAACTCGAAAAATGAAACCGGCAAAGAGGTGTTGACCCGCTTGATCCAAGAATGTGACGTCATGGTCGAAAACTTTGCGCCCGGAGCCTTGGACCGAATGGGGTTCTCTTGGGAGCGCGTGCAAGAAATCAATCCGCGCATGATCTTGGCCTCGATAAAAGGTTTTGGCCCGGGGAAATACGAAGACTGCAAAGTCTATGAAAACGTTGCACAATGTGCAGGTGGTTCGGCCTCGACCACGGGCTTTTTGGATGGACCTCCACTTGTGACTGGAGCGCAGATTGGGGATAGCGGAACAGGTTTACACCTGTGTCTGGGGATCGTCACTGCGCTTTTCCACCGGGAAAAAAGTGGCCGAGGTCAAAAGGTAACCGCCGCGATGCAGGATGGTGTACTGAACCTGTGCCGAGTCAAACTTCGTGATCAACAACGGCTGGAAAAGGGCCCTCTGACTGAGTATTCACAGTTTGGCGAGGGCGTTCCCTTTGCAGAGGCCACG
>JAQWKM010000151.1 GCA_029247845.1 Paracoccaceae bacterium
ACGCCGCGTGCGGGCAATGATTCAGGTGGTGGTCAACCAGGCCGGATTCTCAAGTGCAAAGGCTGGGAAACAGATTCCAACGCATATACCTATTTCATTACGCAAGCCGCGGTGTGGGGCAAAGTCTGCGACGTGATTGGCAAGCCTGATTGGAAAGACGCCTCGGGCTACGCCACGCCAGCAGAGCGTCTAGATAAGTTGAACGAAATTTTTGGCGCCATCGAGGCGTGGACAATGACAAAGACCAAATTTGAAGTGATGGACATTTGTAATACGCTTGATATTCCAGTGGGTCCGATCCTGTCCACCAAAGAAATCATGGATGACGAGGGTCTACGGGCCACTGGAACTATAGTGGATGTCGATCACCCAGAGCGGGGGCGTTACGTCAGCGTCGGTTGCCCGATCAAATTGAGCGATAGCCCTGTCCAAGTCACACGCTCGCCGCTTTTAGGCGAGCATACCGCTGAAATCCTGTCGGATGTTCTGGGGTACGGCGGTGAAGATTTAAGACGTATTTTTGACTCTGGCGCCGTTGGGACAGAAAAGGCGGCAGCACAATGACCGACAAGATGCGCTTGATCGTTATGGGCCAACAAGCGTTTGGTAAGGATGTTTTGGCGAAACTTTTGGAGGCTGGGCGCGACGAGGTTGTCGCGGTTTACTGTGAACCTGACCGTACAGGAAAGCCGGTCGACCCCATCAAGGAATTTGCCTTAGAGCAGGGCTTGCCGGTTCATCAGCCTGCAAATTTTGATAATCCAGAAACACTAAAGACAATGGCGTCTATCGATGCCGATTTAATGGTAATGGCTTTCGTCAATGTGTTTGTTCCCGAAGCGGCGCGTGACACGCCAAAGCATGGTTCTATTTGTTTTCATCCGTCGCTTTTGCCGTTGCACCGGGGACCAAGTGCGGTGAATTGGCCGATTATTATGGGGTCCGAAAAATCGGGCTACAGTTGGTTCTATCCCTCAGATGGTCTGGATGAGGGCGACAGCCTGTTGCAGTGGGAGTGCCCGATTAGCCCCAATGATACGGTGATAGACCTCTATTTTAAAAAGATCTACCCGTCGGCGGTCGCCTCTGTTTTGCAGGTTTGTGATTTGTTTCGCGCTGGAAACCCGCCCCATATCATCCCCGATGAGACGCAGGCCACTTATGAGCGGCGCTGCTTGAAGAAGCATGCCAAGATTGACTGGAACAAGCCTGTGGGAGCGGTCTATAATTTGATCCGCGGGACTAATCCTGCTCCAGGCGCATGGACAACTTTGAAGGGAGAAGAAGTTCAGGTTTTTGATGTAGCGTCTGCGCCTGGAGATGGTGTTTCCAGCAAGATTGTAGAGATTAATGATGAAACGGTATCTGTACAATGCATCGGTGGCAGAATTCTAATCAAGCGTGTGCGCCCAACTGGAGATAGCAAACAAAAAGCGAGTGATTGGGCTGTGTCAACAGGTCTCAAAGTTGGTGATATTCTTGGTTCTTAAAAGTCTGTCATCAGAATTTATTAGTGAAGGTTTATAATGTCTGATATTGAAATAGCCCGCGCTGCCAAGAAAAAACCGATACAAGAGATAGGTGATAAAATTGGTATTCCAACAGAGCATTTGCTTCCTTATGGGCACGACAAAGCTAAAGTTTCCGAAGAATTCATTAAATCACTGTCAGGCAAAAAAAACGGACACTTAATCCTTGTGACGGCCATTAATCCTACTCCAGCGGGTGAAGGCAAGACAACGACAACGGTAGGTTTGGGAGATGGTTTGAACGCTATCGGTAAGAAAGCTGCAATTTGCATACGAGAGGCTTCATTAGGACCAAATTTCGGTATGAAAGGTGGTGCCGCTGGCGGTGGGTATGCGCAAGTCGTTCCTATGGAAGACATGAACCTCCACTTTACGGGTGATTTTCATGCGATTACTTCTGCGCATTCCTTGATGGCTGCAATGCTGGATAACCATATCTATTGGGGTAACGAACTGCAAATTGACACACGTCGCGTAGCGCTTCGCCGCGTCGTGGATATGAATGACCGCGCACTTCGTCAAATTACCGGCTCCCTTGGTGGAATAGCAAACGGTTATGCGCGCGAAGACGGTTTCGACATTACCGTTGCATCCGAAGTTATGGCTATTCTTTGTTTGACCAAAAATCTAAAAGACTTAGAACAGCGTTTGGGTGAAATAATTATTGCTTATCGGAGAGATAAGTCACCGGTTTTCTGCCGTGATATTAAAGCACATGGTGCGATGGCGGTGCTGTTAAAAGACGCTATGCAACCCAATTTGGTCCAAACTTTGGAGAATAACCCAGCCTTTGTTCATGGCGGCCCATTTGCCAATATAGCCCATGGATGCAACTCGGTCATCGCGACGACAACGGCGCTGAGATTGGCTGATTACGTTGTTACTGAGGCTGGTTTTGGAGCAGATCTTGGTGCTGAAAAATTCATGAACATAAAATGCCGAAAAGCGGGTTTAGCTCCTTCTGTTGTTGTTTGTGTTGCTACCGTGCGTGCGATGAAGATGAATGGTGGCGTTGCTAAGGCAGATTTAAGTACTGAAGACGTTGCAGCAGTTAGAGCAGGCTGCCCAAATTTGGGACGCCATATCGAAAACCTCAAATCCTTTGGTGTTCCAGTTATTGTTGCGATAAACCATTTTGTAAATGACACAGAGTCAGAAATCCAAACAGTCAAAAATTTTGTTAAAGAACAAGGCGCTGAAGCAATCGTCAGCCGCCATTGGGAATTAGGGTCAAAAGGTGCTTTAAATTTGGCGAAACGTGTCGCTGACATTTCTGATGCGAAGTTGGCAAATTTTGTACCGAGTTATCCAGATAACATAGCTTTAATGGAAAAGATTGAAGTTATCTGTAAGCAGATTTATCGCGCGAACGAAGTAGTGGCGGACAAAGTTATCAGAGATCAACTGAAGGCTTGGGAGGAGCAAGGATATGGGCATTTTCCTGTTTGTATGGCGAAAACCCAGTATTCTTTTTCAACGGACCCTAATTTGCGTGGGGCGCCCACAGGTCACAGTATCCCTGTTCGAGAAGTACGATTAAGCGCTGGTGCTGGCTTTGTAGTCGCAGTTTGCGGCCAGATAATGACAATGCCGGGGTTGCCGAGAATTCCCGCTGCTGAGGCTATTCGTTTAAGTGATGAGGGACAAGTTGAGGGACTATTTTAACAGGGTCTATTGAGCATCTAAGGCACTATGAAATGAAATAGAGGTTTGAAAGTTTGAAAATAGTGTCACTACGAAGGGCCAGGTGATTTTCCAAAAGGCTTGAGATGAAGGATAATTCGTCAAAGCTAATTTATAAATCACTTTAATGATCGTAAAAGATCTAGCACGGCCCGTCCAACTGCTGCAAATAGCGGTAATTTGTAAATTTGCGTAACAATAAAACTTGGGAGTATTTAGAATGAACTTAATAAAATCTCTAGTCGCAGGAGTTGCGGCGTTAGGTATGACTGCATCGGTTGCTACAGCGGCCGATTGGCAGCCAAAGAAACCAGTTGAATTCATAATTATGGCTGGCA
This sequence comes from Paracoccaceae bacterium, assembly GCA_029247845.1. GTDB lineage: Bacteria > Pseudomonadota > Alphaproteobacteria > Rhodobacterales > Rhodobacteraceae > LFER01. Next base: position 3,551 of record JAQWKM010000151.1, read on the forward strand.
CTGGTGGTGGTGCAGATCAGATTGCACGCCTTTTACAGGGCTTGATTGAACAGAAAGGTTTGTCGTCAAGGCCTTTCATTCCAATAAATAAACCAGGAGGCTCTGGCGCTGAAGCTTTGCGTTATTTGCAAGATAAGGCGGGCGATGATCACACGGTCATGATGACGCTAAACAGCTTCTATACAACGCCGATTATTCAGCCTGATTTGGGTGTTGATCCTACAGCGTTTACGCCAATTGGACTGATGGCGATGGACACTTTTTTGTTGTGGGTTCACTCTGATCAAGCTGGAATAACCGATATTAATTCTTATGTTGACGCTGTTAAAGGTGCAGGATTGGATTGGAAAGTTGGCGGCACTGGTTCAGGTCAAGAAGACAGCGTACTAACTGCAATGATGGAAGCTGAGTTTGGCTATGAAGTGACTTACATTCCGTTTCCAGGCGGTGGTACGGTAGCTAAAAATTTGATTGGAAAGCAAATTGACTCGACTGTAAACAACCCTTCCGAACAAATGGCCTTTTATCAGGCTGGAAATTCCAAGCCGCTTATCCAGTTTACTGGTGAACGGATGGCTGCATTTCCAGATGTGCCTACGGCAAAAGAGCTTGGTATAAACATCGAATATTACATGCAGCGTTCGGTAAACGGACCTCCAGGTATGTCTGCTGATGCAGTTGAATTCTATACCAACCTTTTCCAAGAGTTATTTGACTCGTCGGAATGGCAGGACTTTTGCACAAGTGACGGACTGACATGTGACAAAATGATTGCTGGAGGCGAATTGGGAACATTCCACGCTGATCAATATGCGGCGCATGAAAAGCTAATCGCGGAAGTCGGTGCTTCGGCTATCACTGGTGAATAATTAGCATAGCTCCTGGCCTTCAGCTTGTTTTGGCCAGGAGCACAAGTCGTATGTGCACATATTGATATAGTTTATCTGAACATATAAAATGTGCTGTACCTTTGATCACCATACTGTTTTTAAGGAGAGGAAATTTGTCAACTCGAACTGCAGAGCTTCTGATGGGTTTTGGAATGTTGTTGTTTTCGCTCAGTATGATGTGGAGTATTTATAATGATGGGCTGAATATCGGTTGGGTTGATGGCAGAGGGCCTGGTTCAGGTGTTTGGCCATTCTGGTTAAGTTTGGGCATGGCATTGACCTCGGTGTGGACTTTGGTGCGATGGTTCCGGGGTACAACACCTGAAAGCCGAAATGAGGCTCCATATATCGATCCAGAAAGTATTGGATTGGTACTAACCTCATTCATTTCTTTAACCGTTATGATTTTTCTTGTGGGTGTCGTTGGCACATATATTTCTGTGGCTTTGTTTATTGGCTTTTATATGCATTTTGTTGGCAAGCATTCCAGGAAAGTTACTATTTCGATGATGATAGGTTCGGTAATATTCATCTATTTTCTATTTGAATGGCAGCTTGCGAAATATCTACCTAAGGGATGGCCTGTTTTTGAGGATGGCTTCCTTTGGATAGATAACTATCGTTGGCTTTATTTAATGTAATTAAGGGTCTGGAGAAATAAAATGAGCGACATATTAACACTTCTCGGCGCCGGCTTATTACAATCTTTTGAGCCTTTGAACCTATTTATGATTATTACGGGGTGCTTAGCAGGTCTTTTCATCGGGGCTATGCCAGGCCTAGGTTCAGTAAATGGAGTTGCTATTTTATTGCCAGTGACGTTTTTGGTGCCACCAACTGCTGCAATCATTTTTTTGGCTGCTTTGTACTATGGTGCAATGTACGGCGGTGCTATTTCATCTATTACCCTTGGAATTCCAGGAGCTTCTACTGCTGTTGCAACTGTTTTTGATGGCCGCCCGATGGCTCAGAAGGGCAAAGCCGATCAGGCCTTAATGGCTGCCGCGATAGCATCCTTTATAGGCGGGACTGTTTCTATTATTCTTTTTACATTATTTGCACCACCGTTAGCTGTTTTAGCGCTGAAATTTGGTTCGCAAGAGGAATTTGCGCTTATGATTTTAGCCTTTGCCACCTTTATTGGGCTTGGTGGTGATGATATTCCAAAGACTATTTTCTCCATCCTACTTGGCCTTGTTATGGCAGCTGTTGGCTTTGACATTATTAGCGGTAAACCACGCCTTATTTTCTTCGATATGGTCGAGTTACAGAGGGGAATAGGTTTTCTAGTTCTGGCTATTGGTATTTACGGTATTGGCGAAATGCTTTGGACATTAGAGAGTACTAAAGGCAAAGTTAAAATTGAGGCAGTCAAAACCACATGGGCGCGCTTCAAACATAATTTAACTTATGTAAAAGGATATCTTCCAACCACAACATTGGGATCTATCTTAGGATTTTTTGTTGGTACTTTGCCCGCGGCTGGGGCAACACCTGCTTCACTCATGTCTTACGGATTGGCTAAAACTTTCTCTAACGATCCTGATAGTTTTGGTAAGGGCAATGTGTCTGGTGTGGCAGCCCCGGAAGCCGCAAATAATGCAGCTTCTACTGGATCAATGCTCCCAATGATTACTTTGGGCATTCCTGGATCTCCTACTACAGCAATTTTATTAGGGGGTATGATTATTTGGGGACTGCGCCCAGGGCCGTTATTGTTCGCAGAAAGACCGGACTTTGTTTGGGGTTTGATTGGGTCAATGTATGTTGCCAATTTTGTAACGGTAATTCTAAACCTCGCGCTAATCCCTATATTTGTTCGAGTTTTGGCGATGCCTTTTACTATTCTAACACCTATAATTTTTGTGCTTTGTTTTGTCGGTGTATTTTCCACAACTGATCGTATGTTCGATGTTTGGTTGATGCTTGTTCTGGGTCTTGGAGGATACTTGTTGCGAAAACTCAATTATCCTGTTGCGCCTGCCGTTTTGGCGATTGTTCTGGGACCATTGGCTGAGCGGTCTATGAGGCAATCGTTGATAGGTAGCCGTGGTGATATTACTACTTTTATTAACCCTGTTGAGCATCCGATAGCTTTGGGCTGTATTATCATAGCAATAGTTTTAATCGCCTACCCCATTTACTTGAGCTTTCGTCGCAAAAATGCTAACTAGAGTGGGGAAAAAGGAATATTATAAATGGCTAATAATAACGAAACATGGGACGCTTGGACTCCGGGTATAACGTCTGACATGCCGCGTGAACTTTTGCCCCTTATAACCTTATATGATGAGAAAAATTCTGAAGTACGCTACAATCAAGCCCAAGAAGACTCACAGTTTTGCGGTCTGAGGTCTTTGGAATTGGCTGATTTGAGTGTTCATCGATTGGCATTGCACGAAGTTATGGTTCGAGTAAATGCTAATTTATATGTTAAAGACGGAGCGAATTACGAGGAATTTGGTTTGAATTTGCGTCACATGGCGGATCAAATTTTTTCTAAACATATTTTACCAAATATACAGCAAGTTGAACAATCATTTTACGATTTGCGTTGTCAAATATCAGCGACATTAAGTGATCACATCGACCATGATTTTTATAAACGTCAAGACGCAGGAAGTAATAATCCCAAGAAGTCTTTTAAGGATCGCATTTTTGGTAAAAAAAATGAAAATAAAGCAGAAGTTGATTTACCTGAATTTATTGCTTTAAGAAAATGGGAAGATGATGCACAAGAAACTAGTTCAGCTCTAAATTCAGCTTGCCTAAAAGGTTTGGCTAAGATTGTAGG
>JAQWKM010000165.1 GCA_029247845.1 Paracoccaceae bacterium
CGAAGCTCCACCATCTGATGAAACCTCCAGAATCCAATTCTCACACACTGTCAAACTTTAAGTGCGATTCCCCTGGATTTTTAAAATCAAACTGCTATATTCTGGGTCATAGATTTTACAAATTAAATGCTATTAGCTGCTGCTTGCCTAATCAAAGTACTTCAGGTCTATCGCAATCAAAATTTGTTTGAATAGAAAATCTCATTGGATCCAATGAAAAATGGCTCCTTTGTTAGGAAACCACTCAATCTGTATCATCGAAAAGACAGCGTAAATCCTATGTCAACATCTGGCAAAGTGCCCCCGAATGCCACCTGCCAGAAACTCCAATTGCAAAACTTAATTGCTAAAAATTCTAAATTACGGCCGTTATAGTTTAGTAACAATTGGCTTCGCAGCGAATGGATCTTAGTTTGAATTTATCTACCGCTCATAAACCGGACCTTAAGGTCTATTTAAACCTGTCCAATAATAGTCAATGGCAGGGGTATAAGCTTTCAAAAAACATATGCTTATGCGAAACGGTAATTTGATTGATATGCAAAAAAATTCTTCAAAATTTCACAAAATTATAGCGCGAGCTGGTCATGATTTATTGTCCAGCTCAGATCTATTTAAGCGCATTCTAAAAGCGAAGTACTTCCAAAACAGTTTTTTATCAAAGTATTTACTCGGTCTAAGTGTGCTGTCCACAGCAGCCTGTGAAGAGCAAAGTGGGAATATAACATCTTCGACAAAACTTACTGACAGAGAAATGAACCTCGCAAATATTAAAATCTATAAAGAGACTCAAAAGGCTACCCAAACGACGGTTCAAGACGAGAGTTTCCAAGGTATTACCAAAACCTATGATATCTTTGTAACGGCTACTCCAAAGAAACTGATAAGCCCTATTCAGGAAGCTTTAAGCACTACCATTGACCCTATCGTTATCGTTCAAAAAGAACCAGTAGTTAGCCAAACAGTTGCTGTAATTGAACCCGTCTCACAAGACGGCAATACTGCTCCAATACAAGACATTATAGATATAGTTGACATAGTATTAGCCTACGACCTAAAGGTCGGGAACGTAATAAAAGGTCCCCTAGAACATGCTCTCGTATTCTTGGACCTTGACGGAGATGGGAATCCTATAGACGAGCCTTTTGTCTTCACCAAGTCTGACGGAAGCTATGATTTACTGGAAGCCTTTCGTAATCATGAAGGCTCGATTTCCAAAGCTGAGATGGAAAATGCAAATTTAACAGTATTTACCTATTCCAATACCATCGACAAAATCTCCGATAGACCTCTTCCAGACGTTATTTTAAAAGCTCCCTTTGGATCGAGCGTGATTTCACCTGTCACAACAATCATGACTGATGCTAAATTAACCAATCAAGAGATCGCAGGTTTATTGGGAATAACCCAAGAAGATTTCTACAACTTTAATCCTTTTTCCCCGTCGTCTGACTTGACACTCGCATTGGAAGTGGAGACGATTGGTCTACAATTGGCCGCTACGATGACGGCACTAAGTGGCGCGACCAAAGGGGTTCTAGGAGATAGCCTGACCATCTTGAATCCCGAAGCTGCAAAGGTCGTCTTAATTTCAGACAAACTGGTGCTCGGAGAAAAACAAGACTGGACCATGCTCGATCAAATGCGCGAGGATCTGTGGCAGGAATTAAGAGCAAATCTGGGGGCTACCGAGTTTGTACTTGCCGAAATTGTACAAATTGCAAAAGATAAATCAGTAGCTGGTGAACAACTCGATTTCAAACTTGCGGCAGACATTGATCTGATAATCGATTCTTTGGAATCTGCTTTAGTCGCCCATTTAAACAAAAGTGATGGAGCGAGCTCCCAAAACACGTTCGATGCGATGGCCAGTTTTCGCGCACGTTCAAGCGAGGTGAGCTCACAACTCATTAGCCTGAATACTAAAATATCTGGGATGTCAGACCTTTATTCCAAAGAAGCGATAGAAACTGCAATCTTGATAACAGGGTTAAGCGATAAAGTTTTTAGCACTGAGTTTGGAACCTGGAAAGAAAAAATAGAATTTTCTGGAACTTCTGAGGGTGCTGTCGAAAAGACCGGCATGCTTAAACCGAAAGGAAGCCTCAGTGCATTCTCAAGTCAGGTAGACAGCAAGCTTTGGGGCATCCAAGCATTATATGCCGACAAAGGAAAATTTTTAGTATCATGGACGAATAATGATCCAAAACACGGCAATGAGGTACAATTAAGAACTATAGATGATCCAAATGGTACAAAGCAATTTAAGGCGACGACTGGCGAGACTGAATTTGATTTTGACTATAGTTTGAACGAAGATGGATCCCCTGCCATAATAGTAATGAGATCCTATAAAGATGCATCATTGAGATCAGTCTTATCAGGAGATTTCACCGCATCCGATGGCACCAAAATTGTGTTGAGCCAGCCAACGGTTGCGGGCGAGATTATAGCGGTCCACAAAGTAGGTGCCCCAGCAGAAAAAGAAACTTTCATCGCGTACGCAGGCCAGACCGATTTTGCTTACGCGTATGACGCCTCCACCGACCAAGTCGGGATATCTCGATCCAAAGTTGCCAAGATTTCGAAAATTCCAAATGATGAATATACAGTTGAAGACGGTGTCATTAAATTGAACTCTCCTACAGATGAAAATGAGATTGTTGAGATCCGAAAACTACCCGCGAACAATCAAATTGTCGATTTGTTTTCATCAACAAATTTGACCACATTTGATCCTAAAATATCACGCCTGAGCAAGGATGAAATTGTAATTATTGCAACAGCGTCTGTTAGAAATAACGATAACAGCGCGATCGTAGTTCAGATTCAAAATGATAGTCAAACTGACAAAATAATCGAATACTCAATATCTAAAAGCATATATATTATTGACGAAGACGTATCAGTCCCGCTGGTTGTAAATACGCCTTCCAGTAGAAACTCTGACCCTGTTATGACCGTAGCAGAGGATAATAATTTTGTTGTAGGATGGACAAGCAATACCCTAAGCATCGAAGGAAAGGACCTGGAAATTCAGGTTTTCGACGCCGACGGACCAGTATTAGATAAAAGATTTACCTTAAACGATCCCTCTCACACGGATCAACATTCTTTAGACCTCGCCAATCATCCTACTTCAAATAAAGTTGCGGCTACTTGGATAGAAACCGAGAAAAATGCAATCAACACTGATATTATTTACTCCCATTTTGATATATCGAATGCGAGCGGAATAAATTTAGTTCCAGCGACCATTTCTCTCTCTATCTCAGTCTTTGGAGGAAATGGTCCAATTAAAATTGAGTTAACTGACGCAGATTTCGTCAACGGTGATTTGATAATGGATAGAGATGCTTTTGGTCTAAACCCATGGAATTTTATAACCAAAGTTTCGATCCAATATGATCCACTTGGTCAATTTGATCGATTAAATTTTGATAGAACTGAAATCTCCGAAATGTTCGGAGCGAGAGATGACCTTGTTCAAGCTTTTTCAAAAGGCGTAACGTTAGGTGAGGAACTAAACGTAAACTATGATCAAGACCTTGGCCTATCTATAAATGGAGCTCATCTTTCTGCAGAAACGACAAAGGTCACTATGACGCATTCTAGTTCAGATATGCCGATCAACTTAATTTTAACGGATGTTAATTTCACAGATGGTCGACTTGTCTTTAGAGCAACAGACCTTCAAGAACAGTTAAATCTGAGCGAAAACGATGCAATTATCTCCGTGGTCGCACAGACGGACCCCAAAGGAAATTTTGACACACCAAACCTGGACGGCACATTTAGCGAAGACTTAACCAGTAAAGTGAGCGATAATATTGGCACATGGAAACTGGAAAAAAAGGTTCAAGAAGGTAACTTAGAATTAAATTTTGACCCCTATCTTGGTATCCTCTTGAAGGGGATAGGAGAGCTTGGCCGCCTAAATCATAAAAACGTTTTCAAAGATGGCTTACACGAGTTGAAGATTAGTGATGCAACACCCATTGGTGCTGAGGTCCAAGAAGATAAAGTTTTGGGTTTTAATCTAGAACAATTCAATATTAACTATAATCCAACAATAATCTTCCCAAAAGACGGTAATGCCGACATATTCTGGACTGCATGGAACCCTCTTAAGGAAGTCTACCAACTGGTATTTAGACAGTTTGATGTCGATGACACGCCATCAGACTTAATTGTTCTTGATAATAACTTCAGCCATCAAACGAGTGATTTTGATCTAGTGTCCAAAGGGAATGAAATCTTTATTACTTGGACCCAAACAGATGCCCAAGGTGAAGCCAATATTGTATTTTCATCTTTGGACCCAACGGACACCGAAGAAAGTGTTGAGGTCCAATTTGAAAATAATTTTGTCACCGTCAGCAGCAATGCAGATAAATTCAAGTCAACACCAGCAATCGCTTTGGATTCTGATAATGATGTATTTATAACTTGGTCAGGGAATGGGGCTTTGACACAGGATAAGCTAACTGATTTTGAACTTGTTTTTGACCTGATTGATTTAGATGCTTTGGATCTCGCTATTGCTAGCTACACAGTGCCAGAAAACTATAGAATAGACGATTTGAAAGAGCTCACACCATTCTTGTTAGACGAAAATATTAATTTTCTGGAAAAAGACTTACAAAGCCAAATAAATATGTTAGACGATGAAAAAGTGCAAGATTATCTTCAAAAAGAGGGTGATATGATATTTTATGTAGAACTAACAGATGGTTACAGCTCTTTATCTGGTTCCGAAACCTCCATTATTGCATGATGCATTCTGAACAGTTACGTATTAAATTTTAACCGCATAAAAAGAAAAAATACCAGAATTAAATAAGAAAAAAATGCGCTGGCCCCGTTCCAACGCCAAGTTAATGTTCTTGCAGGAAACTTCCATCTTGCTGACATTAAAAGAGCTACGTTCGCATTTGGCTATGCCACCATACCCAGTGATCAGCAACGGCTCAACGCGAAAAGGATCATGATTACGATGTAAGATTACCTAATTGCACAACGTCAAACAGCCAGATCAATTTATACAATTGTAATAATATTGTTTGTGTCAAAGTTGTTGGCTCCTAAATTACGGGTCAGGAAAAACCTCGAATTAGGATCGAGAGATGTCAACACTTAAGCAACATATTGTTTTCAATTATCGCAGCAGATTCCAAGCTTTTTTCACACTTTTTTGTATAAGATGGCAAGCAAAATAATGGCCCAAAGTTCAGAAAAAAGCAAAGGATATGACCATAAACTGAGGTTAAAAAGGAATGTTGCCCCATTGGCCGTTGAATTAAATATTCACCTACTTTTAGCACCGAGGCGGATCATTCTGTAGTTTCATTTAAAAATGTGAGCAACAATTTATGCCGCAAAAAAAGTTGCTCTATCCTGCGCCATCCAAATCTCTAAGCCACCGTTTCCAGTTTTTAAAACGAAAAGAGTTAATGACATACTCACAAATACCAGCAGCCATGCCCTAATAGTAAAACCTTTGCGGCCTTATAGACAAATAGTAAAAAAATATTTTTTGCAGAAATTTGTATTTTAAACAAATCAAAACCTCTTTAGGAAAAAACAGACACGATCAGTTCTATCAATGCGAGAGAAAGAAGACTTTTTCCAAATAAATAATTAGCGGTTTTCAGTTTAATCCTCATTTACACTTTTACGTGGAAATAATGCTATCTATTCTTGATATGTGAAATATAGAATTAGGTTTTCCCAATCTAATTTAGACGAACTTGGCAAATAAAATATTTAGGGGATACCTCTCCAACTATCCAATTACGCAGCGTTATCAGAGCCAGTTCCTTTACCTTAAGACAAACAAAAGTTTAAAAAATTTTATTGTTGTGACGAACCTGTACCAGTAATGATTTGCGATATTGCCAGGCCTAAACATCTAGTCAACATATAAGCCATTACCGCTACTAAATAAGTATTCGTTAATTTATGAAAAATAGTTTAGCCCCAGCCATCCAGAATGGCCGGCAGAACCAAACGCAAAATTCGTTGGACTAGGTTCACAATTTGTATCTCCAGCCTAGCACACACCACCAATTTTTGTGCAGTTTAGAACCCAGACACCGTTTCACATCTAAACTTCACAAAACACTAGAAGTGAACTGAGAGGCTATCAAGCGGAGCTTGTACTGGAGGTGAAAACTTGGTTAGATCAATGCCAGTCACAGCCAATTTATACTCACTCAATGTGGGTGTGCGGCCTAGAATTGCTGATAACACAACAACAGGGGTTGATCCGAGCAGGGATTCCCCCTTTTTCGCCTCAGAATCGGCCACAACACGGCCATGAAAGAGACGCGTTGAAGTGGCCAACACAGTGTCGCCCTTGGCTGCTTTTTCTTGATTTCCCATGCAAAGATTACAGCCTGGGCGTTCGAGATAAAGGATGTTTTCATACTCGGTACGAGCAGTTATTTTGGGATCGTTATCGTTAAACTCAAACCCACAGTATTTTTGCAAGATGCCCCAATCACCTTCCTGTTTAAGCTCATCTATAATGTTATACGTCGGAGCCGCAACGACGAGGGGCGCTTGGAATTCAACCTTACCATATTGTGCTTCAAGGTTTCGCAGCATTTGAGCAACGATCTTGATGTCGCCCTTGTGCACCATACAGGATCCAATAAATCCTAGATCCACTTTCTTTTCACCCCGGTAAAAAGAGATTGGACGTATGGTGTCATGGGTATACCGTTTTGAAACATCTATATTATTGACATCGGGATCGGCAATCATGGGCTCTAGAATTTCATCGAGATTCACAACCACTTCGGCAAAGTATTTTGCATTATGGTCGGGAGAAAGCGCAGGTTTTTCGCCTGAGCGGATCTGCTCGATGCGGTTGTTAGCAATATTGACGAGGCCTTCGAGCATCTGGGTTTCATTATCCATGCCCTTATCAATCATAATCTGAATCCGTGACTTGGATATTTCCAAAGATTCTATAAGTGTCTCATCGTTAGAGATGCATATCGATGCTTTAGCCTTCATTTCTGCTGTCCAGTCAGTAAATGTAAAAGCCTGATCCGACAAAAGAGTACCTATATGAACTTCAATGATTCGACCTTGAAAAACGTTTTCACCATGTTGAGCGAGCATCTGCGCCTGAGTGGCGTGAACCACATCACGAAAATCCATATGATTGGCCATTTGACCTTCAAACGTGACCTTGACGGACTCAGGGATTGGCATGGTCGCTTCGCCAGTTGCGAGCGCTAAGGCAACAGTTCCAGAATCTGCTCCAAATGCTACGCCTTTTGACATTCGTGTATGGCTATCACCTCCAATAATTATGGCCCAATCGTCCACCGTAATGTCGTTAAGCACTTTGTGGATCACGTCGGTCATTGAGTGGTAAATGCCTTTTGGATCGCGCGCGGTGATCAAGCCAAACTTGTGCATAAATTCCATCAGACGCGGTGTATTAGCCTGAGCTTTGATATCCCAAACGGAAGCAGTATGGCAGCCAGATTGATACGCTCCGTCGATACTATGGGAAAGCAATTTCGCAGCCATAGCCTCTAATTCCTGACTGGTCATCAGACCAGTTGTATCCTGACTCCCCACAATATTAACCTTGACCCGAACGTCGGAACCTGAGTGTAACACTTTGCTTGACGTCTTACCCCGAGCATTAGCATTAAAAATCTTCTCTACTGCTGTGAGGCCCTGCTTCTCTATGCTTATCTCTTTTGACGGTGCAAAAGCGGATTTGAGTTCAATACCGAGAGTTTGACAGGCAAAAGTCTGCAGTTTTTTGCCAAATACAATCGCGTAAGAACCACCCGCGTTCATAAACTCCAGCTTTTGTGGAGTAAAAGAATCCGAAATTTCGACCAATTCTTCGCTGCCATCCGCATTATAGAGTTTTTTCTCTTTTGTGTTAATCTTTAGTACTGTTCCAGTTTCAACCGAATACTTTTGCTCCAAAATATAGTTACCGTCATTGTTGATAATTGGCTTGCCATCATCACCAATTTTTTTGACCCAGTTTTTCAGATCAACACCAATACCGCCTGTGACACCCACTGTTGTCAAGAAAATTGGGGAAATCCCATTGGTGCCGGCCACCACAGGCGCGATATTCACAAATGGGACATAAGGAGACGCCTGCTTGCCCGTCCAGAGAGCGACGTTGTTAACCCCCGACATGCGCGACGAGCCAACTCCCATAGTACCTTTTTCAGCAATCAGCATCACACGCTTATCCGGATGCTGAAGTTTAAGAGCCTCAATCTCTCGTTGCGCAGTTTCGGACATCATGCACTTACCATGCAACTCTCGATCAGATCGTGAATGCGCCTGATTACCAGGTGACAAAAGGTCAGTTGAGATATCACCTTCGGCGGCAATATAAGTTACAACCTTTATTTCTTCGTCAATTACCGGAAGCTTGGTGAAAAACTCCGCTCTAGAATAACTTTTTAACACATCTATAGCGACGTTATTGCCTAGTTCGAAGTGTTCTTTCAATCTGTCAGTATCAGCCTCGTAGAGAAAAACTTGCGTCTTAAGCACTACAGCCGCATCATGTGCAATCTCTTTGTCGGCGCCAAGTGCCAGATCCAATAGAACCTCAACAGAGGTGCCACCCTTCATATGAGACAAAAGCTCAAAGGCGAACGTTGGGGTAATCTCCTCAACCATAGTTCCACCCGTGATGATCTGTTTTAAATATAATGCTTTTTCACCTGCCGCACTCGTAGTACCCGGCAAAGTGTTGTAAATAAAAAACTGCAAGCAATCTGCGCGTTCTAAGCTGTTAGCGTCTTTGATGTGACTAATAATTTCTTTGATCAAGGCACCGTCATCAATGGGCTTGGCACTTAAACCCTGCCTCTTGCGGGTTTCAATTTCCGCTATGTAATCATTATAAAGGCTCATGACCCCCCGCAATTTCTAATAAATATGTCGCGTTTCCAAGATTTTATCATATGAGAAACCCACATTTGTTATATACATCATATACGATCAGTTCAATCGTATCCACCGCGGCATTTATACATACTAATGCAAACGGTTTTTCCAAACCCAGCGAAAAATGGCCAAAAACGGAGAATACTTAGCTAGGTTTTATTGAAGCTTCAACTCAAAAATGCAACCTAATTCCGACTGGTAGGATTAGGTTAAGCTCGCGTTCACTAAGAATGGAATGTAAATTGCATCTAAAACCCTGTCGATTGCACAGCCGATTTTGCAACACACCTCAAGAGCAAGCTTTTTTACGCCGTAAATATTACACCAACATACCGAAAGTCCAAATTTGTGTCAAATTTTAATTCGTCGAAGTTCTACCCT
>JAQWKM010000021.1 GCA_029247845.1 Paracoccaceae bacterium
TAAATCGCGTCGACAATGTTTATGGCGACCGCAATTTGATATGCACTTGCCCACCTATGTCCGAGTATGTGGAAGCTGCGGAATAACCTTTCCCCCGCCCTATGTGTGTGGGGTATGCTACCGCTTCAAAATATTTCCTAGGGTATGGGCCTATAAAAGTACTCATGTCGAAAAAACTCTGCAGGACAAAACTCTTATTTGAATTTTGGGAATGAAGTCTCTGAGCCCTAGCGCTACAGATTCGTTAGCTGTAGTTGCAACAAAAAAGAAAATAGCATTAAGGAAAAGCAAGCGCACCCAAAGTCAAAATATGGTGTAACTATATTAAAGTTTAGAATAAAACTACATCACAGGAGGCAAATGGATTTCCCTCGCGCATATCTTAGACGCTGCTAAACCATCTGAAAAAAACAAATATGAGGAATATCTTAATAAGCTGCTCACTTCGTTTTATTAAAGCCAAACTAGCCGAAAGTCATTTCGAAAACTAAACTATTATGATCCCTTAAAATCAGTGACCTATTATCTAAGCTACTGTCAAAGACCCCACAATTGGGTCAATCTCCGTTTCTGCCACCAGTTTTTCAATGGACGCTTTTTAAAGTCTTCTGTGATTTCGGCACCATTGGTACGTACGCGGCTTGCCGTTATATCAAGGCTCTTTGTTTTCACTTGGTTTTTATGCATCGAATATTGAAGCAGCTGTTCGCTTTGCAATGGGCTATTGGCAAGCTTGCAAAATTCAAGCGCTAGGTCGCCACGCGAGGCGTATGCTGACTTGGAAAGGTCACCTTTACAGGCGGCAAAACGGTCGTTTAAGCCACCCTTCTAGTGCTGCCAAAAGGGAATTAAAGCTTCACCCTTATTCAGCGCTGTTAAAGCAGGAATAACTCGGCCAAAAGAAGTATGAAATCTCAGATCTGGCCTCAGAAAAATACAAATATCGCTGTTCCTAACCTGTGGAAAATCGTGAACAGCTTTTAGAGAATTTAATTGTAGAAAAAGGTTCCTCATGCTCTTAAAGTCATTATCCCAAGAATCACCAAATCCTTTGATCTCTTGATAGTCTTCTAAATTCTCAGGGTTATCGGCCTCCTGTATCTTGATGTCATCAAACGGAAGAAGCTCGTGATCCTCAACTTCATCTACGTATTGATCAAAGGAATTTTCATAAAAATGACCAACCAGTTCAAAATCACTGAAAGCAGATATTGGATTGATCACATTACCTATGATGCTGTCTTTTGTGTGGGAAAGCGAACGTGTTACCCCAAAAAGTGCCAAGCATATTTTCATTTTAGAACTCTTGGATAGAAGTAAATTTCATGAAGCCTAATGGCTTGATCACGAACCTGCAACCACAAGCTTTACTAAAAGAGATGTGTTGGAATTTAAGTATTTGGTTTAGTGAGCGCCTGTTACAGTGAGGCGCTCACTACAAAAGTATCGGTAGATTAGGAAGTTAAACCAGCAGCGTCTGCCTCTTCCCATAGTTTTTTCCAAGCTTTTTTAGCCTTGCCACGTTGCTTTGCGCCTTTGGCATCTTTTAGATTGTCGAGCTTACCGTCACCATTTACAACAATAAGTCCGATCATGCCCATGTTTGCGTGCGGCTTACATTGATAACCGTAAAACCCAGGCGTATCAAAGGTTATCTCGATCTCTTTATTGATTTTGCCTTTCCACTTATCCGCACCTTTGGGCAACATTCCTTTAATGGACTCACTGTTGTGACCCTTGTCAGCGGGAATAAATTTAACAGTATCACCAACTTCTACCTCAAGCATATAAGGTGAAAATAGCATCTTTTTACTTGAATCATCAGGGTCTTTGTTCAACATCAAAACTTCGTGTACTGCTGCATGGCTAGCAGCAAATACATTGAGTGGCGCCGCAGTCAATGCTGCAGCAGAACCCATTCCGATTAACGCGTCACGCCTGTTTATTGCGTCTTTCATTTTAGAAACTCCGTTTTAAATTACTATCAGTATTTCTAGAGCCGCACGCGGCTAAAACAACATATATCGTGGAAAATCCACAAATTGGTTTAAAATAAGTCATATATGTAATTAGAGCCTTGGCTGAGGTAGGGCTTTAAGCAACTTCTTGGGAAATCGCACATCGCTTCCATAGAATGGTCAAAGCACTGACAAGGTGCTGAATATCTCCATCCGTGTGCAAGGGTGACGGAGTGAACCTTAGTCGCTCAGTACCCTTTGGCACAGTTGGATAATTTATCGGCTGAACATAAACACCATAATCCTGCATCAATATATCAGCAAGCTGTCGGCATTTAACCGGGTTTTTAATCATCACAGGAATAATATGACTGGAATTATGCATATGTGGAATTCCTGCAGCGTCAAGACCAGCACGAAGCTTTGCAACTTGGCGCCTATGCTTTTGACGTTCCATTTCAGACACTTTGAGATGTGCGATACTCACACGTGCCGCAGCGGCAACGGCTGGAGGTATGGCGGTGGTGAAAATAAACCCACTAGCAAATGATCTGATGAAATCGCAAAGCGCCTCAGATCCTGTTACATAGCCACCCATGACGCCGTATGCTTTTCCCAAGGTTCCCTCAATCAGGGTGATACGATCGGCAAGACCTTCTCTTTCGGAAATTCCTCCACCACGCGCACCATAAAGGCCAACGGCATGCACCTCATCGAGATATGTCATAGCGCCATGTTTTTCAGCCACTTCAACTATTTCTTTCATTGGACAAATATCACCATCCATTGAATACACAGATTCAAACGCAACGATTTTTGGGCAGTCAGTAGGCAGCGCCAAAAGTTTGCGATCGAGATCCTCAGGATCATTATGGTTCCATATCACCTTTTTAGCGCGTGAATGACGGATGCCCTCAATCATACTGGCATGGTTCAATTCGTCAGAAAGGATGACAACATCCGGTATCCGGGCACCCAGAGTACCCAAAGCTGCCCAGTTTGAAACATATCCAGACGTAAAAATAAGGGCGCTTTCTTTTCCATGCAGATCCGCCAGTTCGCGCTCGAGCAACAAATGCTCATGGTTTGTGCCTGAGATATTTCGGGTTCCACCTGCACCACATCCAGCAGAGTCAATCGTATTTTTCATCGCGCGCCTGACAGTGGGATGCTGGCCCATGCCTAAATAGTCATTTGAACACCAAACTGTAACTTCATCGGGGGTATCTACTCCATAGCTTTTGGCTCTTGGAAATTCACCACATTGACGTTCTAATTCAGCAAAAATCCGGTAATTCCCCTCTTCTTTCAACTTGGAAAGCTGGTCGTCAAAAATATTATCAAAGTCCATGAGCATCCTCCGATCGTAAATCTTTATTCAGCACATTTGGCGATGGAAGCATCCAGCGCCATAATTTTGCATCTGGTAATGGCAAAACCATTAACCAGTGTTCTAAAAGGGCGAGCGCCGAGAGCGCCGCAAGAAGTGTAAAACCAACCGTGTCACCGAGAATTTGAGCCCCATAAATACGCCCAATAAAATAAGCAACAGCAAACGTAAGAAGAGTAACAGAAACTGGAAAGAACCAGTTTAGTTTTGATTTGCGAAAATAACTTGGCATATGGATTAGCCGAGTTGGTATAAACTCAGTATTAACGCGGGGAACGCCAAAAAAGAGATTTAACTTGGCAGAAATTCTAGCAAAATATAGAATAACAAAAGTCCCAATTCCAAAAACATTCATTTGGTCCCAAGATATAAAGAAAAGACCCAAGAGCATAAATAAAAGCAGTATTTCATGGTGCGCAACTGTGCCCCAAGCGCGGATAAGCCGCTCCCATTCGGAGATATCACCAGGCGCGCTAAGCTTATTAGGTCCAGTGATTACGCCGGATAGGAAAGCCAGCTCAATCCAGCCCCAAATTGCAAGGACAGAAACAAATGCAAAATAGGTGCCCAAGACATCCGATCTGCCTAATGTTTCATGATAACCCCAAAGCCCGCCAATAAAAATCGCCAGCGCAACAACGGTAAGAGTTAAATGAGTATCCTTGCCCCGCCTGTCTGCCAATCTCACGACCAGGAGGATCGCACCTGTAGAAATCCACCAAGCAAAAATGGCAAATAGTGCAGCTATTCCAACAGGTCCAATCACCAGACAGGTTCCAGTCTTGGCGATTCAGGTACTTCGTGAGTTTTCGAGGGAATAGCATAAAGCAAAATAAACGCTGTGCCAACTCTTAATCGCGAAATCAATCGCGCAATTTTGGCACCAAAACCAGCTTTTCCGGCAACTTCAGCTAGATCAACATTGGCCTTTTGCATCCTGACGAGATTGCGCACCCAGCGCGGATTGTCAATATCCAAAGTAATAGGAAATATCTGTTTACTCAGCTCAGAGGTTTTTGCAAAAACCTCTTGCCCGTACTCAGCCGGATCAATACCCAGCGCCTCATGAAAAGCAGGCCGTTGATGGTCGCGCACGTACATTGTTGCATAGACTGCAGTTAAGAAGAATTTGATCCAGTAAACATTGACACCTTTTGTCAATTTAGGATCTGTTTTCATAAGCAGCGCAAAAGCCTCACCATGAGCAAATTCATCATTGCACCATTCACGAAACCATTTGAAAATTGGGTGAAAGCGAAGTTCTGGGTGGTGTTCAAGATGCCGAAAAATTGTGATATATCTGGCGTAGCCGATCTTTTCAGACAGGTATGTAGCATAATAGATAAACTTAGGTTTGAAGTAAGTGTACTTCTTTTTTTGGGTTAAAAAACCTAAGTTTACTGCAACACCAGCCTCGCGCAGAGCATCGTTGATAAATCCAGCATGCCGCGCTTCGTCTCTAGCCATTAGTTGAAAAAGCTGTGTTATGTCTTTATTACTACCACGACGTTTCATCTCTTTGTAGAGCACGCAGCCAGAAAATTCTGAAGTGCAAGAGCTTATAAGAAAATCTATAAATTCCTTCTTTAGCGTTGGCTCCATACCATCCCAGTCAACGTGATCCCAGTCTTCGTTTTTCTTAAAGTGGCCTTTGTTGGGATCGCTGACCATTCTCGTCATCAAAATATCCCAGTCTTTGCGAACTGGTTCTACGTTAATGGAATCCATTTCAGCAAAATCAGTTGTGTAAAAACGCGGCGAAAGGAGAGTTTCCTCCATGGCCATTGATGTTGCCATATTGCTATCAAGTTTTTCTTGAACTGCAATTGCTTCCTCGGCGGTTTCAGCATCAGCGGAGTGCATATTCATAATTTGACCTCCTCAGAAAATGAAAACTCACACAGTTCCATGACTTCCATATCACCAGTTAGACGAGTCCAAAGCCTTTCAAGCGCACTCGCTCTGACTATAATTGCTTCGCGGTCTTCGCTTACTATTTCCCCAAAAGGGGCCATAATTTCCGGTCCTTGTACGTGAACTTCGTCACCCGGTTCAACTGTGGCTCCATTGTTAAATCGCACATGTGCGTGCAAACTTTCAAATTTATGGCTTATCTCAACGGTACAAGGCGCTGTCTCAATACGGCGGGTGAAAACTCCCATTTTTAATTCCCTTTCTTTTATTCTTCCAAGAGCATGGCGAATGCTCCCCAGTTATCGGCGCCAAACATCATTAAGTCGGCGCTCCAACCACTGCTTGGGTCAGTAATTCTTAGTCGTCCTAACGTATCAGACGTTAGTATAACAGGTCCGTCAAGAGCTACATTGGTCAGTGTTCGCTGGCGCTTTACAGTGCGCGCTATGCTAGAGATGAACCCACCCTGCTCGGCATTTAGATCTGCAATAACGGCACCATCAGTACCAAAAACACGAACTGCACCCGAATTTTGAGCGTCTATTGTCATAGGCCGACTGACTACAGTTTCGCCAATAGGCGCAACTGCAACTTTAGGCCGGTCCGTGATACTTGCGTATGTAACCAAGATTAATACTGCTAACAACAGTCCGCATACAGCACGCACCAAAGCGCGTGGCACCATTTCAGGATCTTTTTGTGGATTCACTTGGCTTAAATCAGTCATCTCGATACCTTTAATCTACAGCTATAAATTTGCTAGTGTCCATTGTTGATCTGGCAACCTGTGGAGTATTGATTTGTGTCTGAGCAGCGTTGGCTAGTATTTTTGCAACCTCTTGCGGATTATCTATGCAACGAAGCGCAGGCTCAGGGCTGCTCATTTTCCACGGACGAACATGAGGCCATAAAACCAAATAGGACACCTTGTTATAACCCGCGAGTTCAAAAGCGATCGTTCCCGTTCCGTCTTTACGCAAACCTAGGTTTGCGTTTGATATTTTATTGTATGGAAAGTTGAACGTTATTGTCAGTGCAGCACCAACCCGCATCACCACTCTTTTCGTAGTGATCGTATAAACGGTCATGAGAGCCTGTATGTAAGCAATAAATACTAAAATTGCGCAGGCCACGATGCCCAAAACGATTAATGGTAAAGATCCCGCTGCAGCGTATCCGGTACCTTCCACTTGGTAAAGTGAAAGATACCTCCAAGCTGCAAGAGCTATAAAATATCCTAAAATCCAGTAAACATTAAAACTGTCTTTGCTCAATGCCCACCAGTTTGGACGGCCCTGCCACAGGATATCTTCGCCTTCGGGCGGAACACCCGGAAGACCCTTTATCGGTTCTACAGTGAAATCATCGTGTGACATTTTATAAGCTCCTATCGTTTTCTAAAGGATTGGCTCGTTACGAAGCTTGCCAGCGTAGAGAGTGCCGCCCGCATAGTAGCCACATATTTTTTCTTCTTCTAGTAAAGTTATCTGACGATCTGATGCATGGCGCGGTACATTGTTGAAGTGTTCACCAAAAATGGACTTTACTACAACACGGTCTGAATGGATGCGGGACATAGTCATCGGAAGCAACCGCTTGCCTTCTCCAAAGTGTGGATCAAGCTCTATTTCGAGATAGCGAACCATCTGTTCAGCTTCATCAATCCACATATCGCTGATTTTTCCCACAATTTCTTCGTCACCAGCCATAACCGACATACCCCTAGGATCCCGTCCAGCAGAAACATGGAAATTTTCTGCAGCAACCATTGGAATGATCTTGGGGTGGCCTTGTCCATCAAGTTCCGGCACATCTCTGCGCTCTGCCCATGAGGCAGGACCAACGCCGTCAACCATTGGATCTCCAGTGGGCTCCATTGGATAACCATTAGAATTGCTCGTGCGGCGCAAAGCCAGTTCTCGGTTTTCGGATGCGACATCAGGTACTGTCACATCACCGCGTCCATGCGGCAGGTTAAAGGTCTTCGGTTCTGGAACAGGGAATGGGCCTTGGTTGGCCGACTCGGTTCCGTCATCGTTTTCCATTGGATAGCCTTCACGCATATTCTCACGCTGAAGGTAATACACTAATAGCGCAAAAAACGCCCAGAACATCCAGATCGCTAAACTTGCGATATCAAAGTTCCCAAAAAATGTACCGCTCATGGTCAATTTCCTTTCATTGGTACGGCGAAGATCATGTTGGGAAGTCGGCAAGGCCGATGCGTGCCGCTCCCTTTTGGTTGGAAGATGCGTGCCGGTTCAAACGGACCAGTGGCCCCAGAACGGCAAGCGTCACGAACAGCAAGGCAATCTCACTGTGGTAGACAAACGAATATCCGGTAGTTGGCGTGGCGAGCGCCTCTCCCAAGTCCCCTCGAAGTGCAAGTGTATTGATCCAATCTCTTAAGGTACCACCGACGGCGATTGAAACTCCGGCGGCGGTCGCCTGTGCGGCACCCCATGCACCAAGTGCAAGTCCCCGCCCTGCTAGCCCTTCTGCTGACATTGTCATTGCGGAGGTTAGTGTGGCGATCGAAAACAGGCCGCCGCCAAAGCCGATCAAGCAGGCTCCAACAAAAAACATAGGTGCCGATCCCAATGGAGCAGCAAATATCACAATTGGAAAGGCAACCAGCCCAACAAGTAATCCATGACCAGCCATCCGATAAGGATCTTTATTTTTAGACAAGAGGCGCGCCGCAAGGGCAAATCCCAAGAGCGCACCGACCGCCCACATCGCTGTCAAGAGTGTTGTGGTTGAGACAGAAAGTCCAAGGACTTCGCCACCGTATGGCTCAAGCAGTACATCCTGCATGTTGAAAGCCATAGTGCCCAAAAAAACGACGACCAAAAGTCTTCCGGCCTGCCCGCCACGAATAAGATCAGCCCAGGCATCTGAAAACAAGGGCCTCGGAGCTTCACGCTCGGCCCTGGACATAGGTCGCACCTTTTCCTGCTTCCAAAGAGCGATAATATTAAGGATCAATCCTACCAAAGCCGCACCCTGTACGACGCGCACCAATAGAAGATTTGAAAAGTCACGAAGTAACCAGCCAATAACGAGAGAAGACACGCCCATCCCAACAAGGAACATTACGTAAAGAAGCGCCACAACCCGAGGTCTTGTTTCCTCCGTTGCACGATCAGCAGCAAGCGCAAGACCTGCAGTCTGGGTCATGTGAAGACCAAGACCAGTCATCAAAAATGCAATTGCCGCGAGAACCTCGCCAGCCCAAGAGGGCCCAACAATCTGCGCGCTGGATAAAGTCAGCAAAGCAAACGGCATTATCGCTAGTCCACCCATTTGCCAGATTGAGCCAAACCATAAGTAGGGAATTCGTTTCCAACCAATTGCGGAGCGGTACGTATCGGAGCGAAAGCCAAGCAAGGTGCGGAATGGCGCGATTAAAACAGGCAATGCAATCATACAAGCAACCACCATCGCAGGCACGCTTAATTCAACAATCATCACTCTGTTTAGTGTGCCCAGCAATAAAACAGTGGCCATGCCAACCGAGAATTGGAACAATGACAGCCGCAAAAGCTGCCCCAAAGGCAATTCATCACTGACAGCATCCGAAAATGGCAGCATGCGCATTGTCAGCTTAGACAGAGGATGTGATTGCATTTTACTCATACCCTGAATTCCATTGCCTGAGAGATATAGAATCCGGAAGTTACGCGTCCCAAGTTACGCATCTCACCAAAACCTTTGGTAGATTCAATCAAATTCTCAGGCGATTGCGGCATCATGACCGGCGAACGATCAGACCGCGGAAACAGCTTTCCAGCGTACCACATCGCCATTAAAAAATTTGTTCTTGGTGCGACAGTGAAAATCACTTTTTGAGTTGGCTTTTGACCCAAGCCTTTAACAGCAGAACAAATTTGGTCTTTGTCATAGTAAATTAGGCTATCCATCGCGAACACAAAATCAAACTGACCCAACAGCGGATCTAACATATCACCAGAGCGAAATTCAACACGCGGTGCTAGATCTGGCGAGAGACGCTTGCGTGCGATGTCTATCAGCGATGGGCTGATATCAATTGCCACAACATCTGCACCACGCTCGGCTAGCTCTTTCGTCATCATACCCGGGCCGCAGCCAGCGTCTAAAACGCAAGCACCTGAAAGATCTTTTGGTACCCTTGCAAGCATTTTAGCCCGCATTTCATCGCGTCCTTTGCGCACTGTTTGTCTGATACTCGAAACTGGGGCATCAGACGTCAGCTGCTCCCAGGTTTTGGTAGCAGTACGGTCAAAATAATTTTCAACCCGATTCAATGTCTGGTCGTATGACATCAATCAAACCCTAAAAGTTCAAAGATTTCACGATCCGGAAGTGGCGCTGGTGCCAAACCCTCTGTACCGTTCCAAAGTGTTTCGGCCAGACGGATGTATTCTTTTTGTACAGCAACAATATCTTTGTCTGAGTCCATTTCAAAGAGGGTTTTCTTTTTAAGGCGAGAACGACGAATTGCGTCTAGATCGGGCATGTGGGCAATGCGGTTAAAGCCTACCGTTTTGCAATACCTATCAACTTCATCCGTATCCTTTGAACGGTTTGCAACACATCCTGCGAGGCGCACTTTGTAGTTGACTGATTTTGCTTGAACAGCAGCAATAATCCGGTTCATTGCATAAATACTGTCAAAATCATTCGCTGTAACAATTAATGCGCGGTCCGCGTGCTGCAGGGGTGCGGCAAAACCACCACAAACGACATCGCCTAAAACGTCAAAGATAACCACGTCAGTATCTTCAAGAAGGTGATGCTGTTTTAAAAGCTTCACAGTTTGACCAACGACGTAGCCACCGCACCCAGTTCCAGCTGGTGGGCCACCGGCCTCAACACATTTTACACCATTATAGCCCTCAAAAACAAAGTCTTCAGCACGCAGTTCTTCGGGATGAAAATCAACCTCTTTCAGAATATCGATCACAGTCGGCACCAAAGTTCCCGTTAGGGTAAAAGTGCTATCATGCTTTGGATCGCATCCGATCTGCAGAACGCGCTTTCCAAGCTTTGAAAACGCCGCCGACAAATTTGAACTTGTCGTTGATTTTCCAATGCCGCCTTTTCCGTAAACAGAAAAAACTTTCGCACCTTCGATTTTTGAATCATTGTCTTGATGAACTTGTACGGATCCTTCTCCGTCAAGCCCTTTAAATGCAGGTGGTTGTCGGTCTAGCGGGCTCATTTGCGTCTCCGTTGAATTTTAAATTTAAGCTGTTTCATTCCGCTGCTATCCCTTCCATTTTATCTTCTAGGTCATCTGCTGCAGATTGCAGCGCCTCTAATGTTGCTTCGTCTGGCTGCCAGTATGCTCTGTCACTAGCCTCCAAAAGTCTGTTTGCCATGCGTGAACTTGCTGTAGGGTTCAAAGCTGCAAGACGGTTGCGCATTTCTTCATCAAGCACAAAAGTCTCACTAATGCGCTGGTAAACCCAAGGCTCAACTTGGCCAGTTGTAGCGGACCAGCCCATTGTATTTGTGACTTGCGCTTCAAGTTGGCGAACACCTTCTGGACCATGGTTCAAAAGCGACTCAAAGAATTTAGGGTTCAAAGATCTCGAACGTGTTTCAAGCGCGACTTGATCGGCAAGAGTACGGAATTTACCACCACCTCGGGTTTGATCCCCAATATAAATAGCAACATCTTCACCTTTGGCACGCTTAACGGCCCGTGCGATGCCGCCAAGTGTATCAAAATAATGATCTACTGTGGTGACACCAAGCTCCACACTTTCCAGATTTTGATATGCGACATCAACATCTTTGAGCACTTTTTGCAAAAGGGTCGTATTTTTGGCAGGCTTTCCATTTAAGCCATAAGCAAAACTCTTTCGAGCTTCATAGGCATCTGCAAGCTCATCGTCATCGTTAAAGGCAGAGCTATCAACCAGAAGATTGACGTTTGACCCATATGCGCCTTCTGCATTTGAAAAGACGCGTAACGCGGCTGTTTCCATGTCGACGCCCATATCCTCAGAATATTTCAAAGCATGGGCCCGAATATAATTTAACTCAACTGGCTCATCTTTGGCTGTCGCTGCCTTGAAAGCTGCTTCTGCTAACATCCTCGTTTGCAGTGGGAGCAAGTCGCGGAAAATTCCAGACAGGGTCATTACCACGTCGATGCGCGGACGACCCAGCTCCTCAAGAGGTATCAAATCTGCACCACAGAGACGGCCATAGCTATCGAATCTGGGCTTTGCTCCCATCAGAGAAAGAGCCTGGGCAATCGGACCACCATCAGATTTTATATTGTCAGATCCCCAAAGCACAAGTGCCACTGTGCGCGGCAGGCTATCATGGGTTTCAATCAATAATTGTGCCTGACGGATGCCATCAGCCATCGCAAAGGCAGTAGGCATCCGGAAAGGATCAAAGGCATGAATATTACGCCCAGTTGGAAGAACTTTGGGCGACCGGATAAGATCACCACCAGGAACAGGAGCGATGAAACGTGCATCAAGCGCACGCATAAGCGCTGGTAGTTCAGTTTCTTTCTGCAGCAATGCATCGATTCGCGCTAATTCTTGCGGAGTCTGGCCTGCCATCGCAGCAAGGTGATCAGCACGCGCCTGATCACTCATAGGACGGCCGACAATATGCAGGCCGTCTGGAATAAGAGCATCTTCGGTCTCAAGCAGCTTTAGCCACAATACTTCTGGATCAGCAGCTCCAAGATCAACCGCTTCAGCTTGATCCGCGATCAGAGTTTCAATTTCACCACGCAAGGGATCCGTCATTGCCATACTCCGCCATCTTGTCAAAGTATCCTTAAGATCAAAAAGACCCTTGTAGACACCTGAAGCTGAAAGTGGAGGAGTTAGATGCGTTACTGTAACTGCGCCAGAACGACGTTTAGCAAGTGTTGCCTCTGAAGGATTGTTTGACGCGTAAAGATACACATTCGGCATTTCACCAATTAGCCGATCAGGCCAGTCGCGCGCGCCAAGTCCAGCTTGCTTACCCGGCATAAACTCAAGAGCTCCATGCATGCCGAAATGCAGAATTACGTCTGCCCCATAAATTTCCTTCAGCCAGAGATAGAATGTTGCAAAGGCATGCGTTGGCGCAAAGCCTTTTTCAAACAAAAGGCGCATGGGGTCGCCTTCATAGCCAAAAGTTGGCTGTACGCCGACAAAGATATTACCAAAATGTGCACCTAATACGAAAACACCGCGCCCATCTGACTGAATGCGCCCCGGTGCCGGACCCCAAACACTTTCGATTGCTTTTAGAGGAGGCGTAATCCGCACAATTGTATCTGCATCAACGTGGTCTGCAACATTGGCTTCTTGACCGTAAGTTCCGGAATTACCCTTCAACACAATGTCGCGCAAATCGTCAACTGTTTTGGGTACTTCAAGCGTGTAGCCATTTGCAGCCATCCGTTTGAGAGTATTGTGAAGGCTTTCAAAAACTGAAAGATAGGCCGCAGTTCCAACTGCACCAGCATTTGGTGGGAAGCCAAATAATACAATACCGACCTTCTTGTCTGCATTCTCTTTTCGCCTCAAATTAGACAAGCGCTTAACCTTTTCGGCCAATGACGCAATTCGCTCGTGGCATGGTGCCATTTCTTTAACCGCTGAAGTGCTGTTGCACATGTAAGAACAGCCTTGACAGCCACCCAATCCATGGCGACCACCAAATACAGTCGGGTTTGTCGCACCATCAATCTCAGGCAGAGCAATTAGCATGGTCGTTTCTACAGGACCAAGTCCACCCTCTGACTCAGCCCACTGACCCAATGTCTGAAATTCCAGAGAATGCGCCGCGACATAAGGAACATCCAGACATGAAAGTATAGAAACCGCAGCATCGCTATCATTGTAGGCGGGGCCTCCAACAAGAGAAAAACCAGTGAGCGAAATCAGGCAGTCGATGTGAGCACCATGATCATCGCACAAATAGCGTTCAATTGCCGGTCTCGCATCTAATCCACCAGAAAAAGTTGGAATCACTGCCATCCCTTTGGCTTCCAATGCACGGATGACTGCATCGTAATGCGCTGTATCTCCGGCAAGGATATAACTACGCAGCATAACAATCCCAATAGTCGAGCTTACGACCTTGGACCCCGGCAAATCAGACAATTCTGTTGTAACGCCATTATTGGGCAGATCTGGATGATAGATACCAACTTCGGGATAATTTATCGGGGCAGCTGCATGAACTCGCTGCCAATCTTGGTTACGGGAGTAACGTGAAATCAAAAAGCGGAGCATCTCCCGCATGTTATCGTCGGACCCACCAAGCCAATATTGCATCGTTAGGAAATAAGCACGCAAGTCCTGCGCTTTGCCCGGCAGAAACTTCAAGATCTGAGGCAGACGGCGCAGAATTTTGGCAGAAGCCTCGCCTGACGATGATTTTTTTGTGTCAGGCTTTAATTTTTTCAAAAGTTTCATTGCGCCCGAAGAGGGCTTTGACATATCCAGATCACCCATTTTAGTGAGGTTCGTGATCTGGGTGTCAGCGATGACACCCACGACGGCATCACACGCATCACGACGCTCAATAATATTAGGAAGGATAAAATCTATATGCTCTTCGATAAATAGCAGATTAGCAACGATTATATCAGCTTGCCTCACTGCATTCCGCGCCTCTTCAAGCGCGTCAGGGTTCTCGGCCCATGTCGCAGCTGCATGAATAGAAACTTCAAGTCCAGTAAAATCAATCGCAAGATCGCTGGCCACGCGCGCCGCGGGGCCAGCGGCATGGCTGTCCAAGGTAATTATAACGAACCGGTAAACCGGAGAGGAAATATTATCGCGCATAGTGAGCCTTAGCTTCATAGAGAGTGTCTACTGAAATTTTATACACCCCTTGAGCTAGCGCATAAGTTTCAGTGTTGCGTCGCGCCTTTCCACGAACAAAAAACGGTATTTTTTTCAGTTCCTTCTCTGCATCGGTCAGCCAAACCATTTCCAGACTGACATCTTTAGTTTCTTTAATTTCAGCTGGCACAATGTCCATCGTCTTAACTGACGGTGCCCGTTGCGCTGCATGACCACCATGATGACTTGGCCCTGCTTCATCGTTAAATTCAAAGTCATCACGAAACATGTGTAACAGGTGCTCTTCAAGACCCATAACAAGAGGGTGAACCCATGTGTCAAAGATTACGTTTGCGCCCTCAAAGCCCATTTGTGGTGAGTACCGTGATGGGAAATCCTGCACGTGCACTGGAGCAGATATAACGGCACAAGGGATACCAAGCCTCTTTCCAATGTGGCGCTCCATTTGAGTACCCAAGATCATTTCAGGAGACAGATCTTCTATGCAGCGCTCTACCTCTAGATAATCATCGGTAATCAGTGCATCTAAGCCAAATGATTTCGCCAATGCCCTGACAGGCCTTGCCATTTCACGGTTATAGCAGCCAATTCCAACAACCTCGAAGCCCATCTCATCCCGCGCAATCCGCGCAGCTGTAATAGCATGTGTCCCATCTCCAAAGATAAACACTCGCTTACCGGTAAGATACGTGCTGTCAACAGATGCAGAATACCATGGCAACCGCAGTCTGCTATCGTCCACAAAAGGGCTTAGACCTGTTATTTGAGATACTTCGTTTAAAAAATCGCGTGTGGCCCCAACACCAATTGGAACGACTTTAGTAAAGGGAAGGCCAAGATCACGTTCCATCCAACGCGCCGCAGTTTCACCGGTTTCTGGATACATAAGAACATTAAAATGTGCGGCACCCAGCCTTTTGATATCACTTGGGGTCGATCCCATTGGCGCTACAACATTCACGCTTATGCCCATGTCAGACAAAAGCCCACTTAACTCATCGATATCATCGCGATGTCGAAAACCCAACGCAGTCGGCCCAATTAGATTACAGCTAATCTGGGGGGTCTTCTCAACTGGACGCGCTAACGCGCGGACAAGTTGAAAGAATGTTTCATCCGCGCCGTAGTTTTCTTTTCTTTGGTAACTTGGAAGCTCAA
Source organism: Paracoccaceae bacterium (assembly GCA_029247845.1). Classification (GTDB taxonomy): domain Bacteria; phylum Pseudomonadota; class Alphaproteobacteria; order Rhodobacterales; family Rhodobacteraceae; genus LFER01. Next base: position 15,243 of record JAQWKM010000021.1, read on the forward strand.
GAGCAATAACTGGAACATCGAGACCCATATTTTCCGCCATACCACCCGGATCATCCTGAATAAGCTCGGCAGTACAAGACGCACCTACAAGTATCGCTTCTGGCTTAAAACGGTCATAAGCGTCTTGGCAGGCACTTTTAAATAAATTGGCAGTATCAGATCCAAGGTCGCGGGCTTGAAATGTTGTGTACGTGACGGGCGGGCGATGATTGCGACGTTCAATCATTGTAAAAAGCAGATCGGCATAAGTATCGCCCTGCGGGGCATGCAGAACATAATGTAGGCCTGTCATACCAGTCGCAACGCGCATAGCCCCAACATGGGGCGGGCCTTCATATGTCCAGACCGTAAGCTTCATTCAGCCGCCTCGCGGCTAAGAACAGCCCGTCTGCGAAGAGGCCTTGAGAAAAGTCCCGCCAAATCACCAGCTTGTTCGTAAAAATGTACTGGAGTAAAGACAAGCTCGATCGCCCACTTTGTGGTTAGACCCTTCGCCTCGAGCGGATTGGCAAGACCAAGCCCACAAACCGTCAGGTCTGGTCGCGCTTTAAGGACACGATCCAATTGTAAATCCACATCTTGTCCTTCTGACAAAACCGGTCCTTCGGGAATAAGACCTAAGTCTGGCCCAACCAAGCCTTTGTGAATAAACGGAGCGCCGATCTCAATAGCGCTCATGCCACATTCAGTTATCAGAAAACGTGCAAGAGGGATTTCAAGCTGGCTGTCAGGGAAAAAGAAAACTGACTTTCCGTCTAAAACTTTAGACGCTTGAGCAATGGCTTTTTTGGCGCGAGCGCAAGGGGCCGATACGACTTGTTCGAAACGTGCGTCGGAAACACTGAATTCGTCTGCAATCACTTTGAGCCATGCAGTTGTTCCATCCGCTCCAAAAGGAAACGGAGCAGGCAAGTGGCGCGCACCGCGACGTTCAAGTGCAGAATGCGTTTCTCCTAAAAAGGGTTGCGTCGCAGCAAAGACTGTTTTTTTGCCAACGGTCACTTCCTGTTTTACGCTCGAAGCTGGAAGAACTGAAACTGAATCAATTCCCATTGCAGCAAGAAGATTGCGCATTTGGTCTTCGACAACATCAGGAAGTGCGCCAACTACCAAAAGTTGCTTATCTGGTGATTCGTTTAATGAGGGCACCATGGAAGAAAGACACTCGTCTTCGCCCTGTGTGAATGTTGTTTCGATACCAGAGCCAGTAAAATTCAGAACTCTTACAGACGGCGCATATATTTTAGAAAGCCTCTGCGCTGCTTTGGCCAAATCAAGCTTTATGACCTCTGATGGACAGGACCCAACTAAAAATAATTGGCGTATGTCAGGTCGCCTTGACAGTAAACGCTCAACTTCTCGGTCAAGTTCTTGTTGAGCGTCGGCCAGCCCAGCCAAGTCAGTTTCTTCTAAAATAGCAGTTCCAAAGCGTGGTTCAGCAAAGATCATAACACCTGCCGCACTTTGCAAAAGATGTGCACAAGTGCGAGATCCAACCACAAGAAAAAACGCATCCTGCATCTTTCGGTGCAGCCAAATAATAGATGTGAGGCCACAAAATACTTCTCTTTGACCCCTCTCTTTTAGGATGGGCGCATTGCTGCAACTTGTTGGGTTTGGCTCAAGCATGGCTAAACTCCGGCACGTGCTGCAAGCGCGCCATTCGCAGTTTCAAAAGAAACTGAACTGCGTTTACAACATATATGAAATAGGCTAAAAGAGCCAGCAACATCAACATCTGACTACTTATTAGATCACTGAAAAGACACACTAAATAGATAGTGTGAAGCCCAATCACAAAAAAGCTGACAACGTCTTCCCAGAAAAAATTAGGGGCCAAAAGATACTGGCCAAACACAACCTTTTCCCAGATTGCGCCAGTTATCATGATTGTGTATAATACCATGGTCTTAACAATTATCGAAATAGTCGCCGCGGCATATCCCTCGCCTGTCGCCAAGTAGCGTACGACCAGAACTACAGAGATCAAAAACACCAAAAATTGCACTGGTGCGAGAATTCCCTGAACAAGTGTCCATTTTGTCGAATCCCTGCGTTGGCGCTGCTCTTTAGTATACAGTTCCCTTTTAGTGTCATGGCCCTCATAAGAAAGGGGCATTGGCGACTCCTCACGTACTTTCCCACCTCACCGTAATCGCTTAGACTAAAAAGTGTCAATTAAAACTTACATTTTAAATGACAACGACACTTTTTAGTAGTAAGGTAACATCAATAGATATGGAAAATTAAAGGGAGAGGTATGACAACTAAACATTACAACTATTATAACTTTAATTTTTGTCATCAGTTCGCATTCCTTTTGACTTTCAACGAAATATGCGAAAAAATAAGTATAAGGTCATTAAGAGAAAGCCAAACGACGTATGTGAACCCCTCTTTCGGACCCATGGAAAAATGAAGATGTCTACTAAAGATTTTGTTAATGCGGGTTCTTTGCAAGTTGAAGAACTTGCAAGACTTGTAATTGAGGGACTTGGAAAGAAGTCACCTGCGGAAAGCCGAAAAAGTGTCGTTGAGACGTCAGTATGGCTC
>JAQWKM010000049.1 GCA_029247845.1 Paracoccaceae bacterium
CCCAATCCGGCTTTTCTTTTCCAATCCATATTCATCAAGAACGGCTTGCCATGCGGCATGGACATCATAGCACAATGCTCGGCCTTGATAACATTTAGAACTTAATCCATGCCTTCACTCACGGCTTTGGCAGTACTGATCAATATCTTCGGCGGCTCGCCAATGTGAGCTGTTCGGGCAAGACCAACATTGTAACGCTTTCGACACCCCCCAAGTTCAAAGGCAACAGTTTGATCTTTTTCAAACGCTGGATCAGTCCACAGCGGATGTACTGTTGATGCTGCTTCACCAGAAAAAACGAGGGGATGGAGTGCTGTCTGATCGCTACCAAACTCAGGTGTCCCCCTGATTTGGGCTGCCACGACATCAGCCATCAAGTCGCATTGCCGCACGACCGGGCGCAGCCGGTCATAGGCAGTTTGAATTGACAATCCGGCAATGAAAGCCGCTTGTTTCAACATCACGATTTCCGCTGAACTTTTGGTCAGCCGAAGCCAATTTAACAAATGCCATGAATCAACCCACGTGCTCTTGAAAAGACCAGACTTCAAATGCCCAACAGCCATAGGAGTTAGATAGTAAACATCACTGTCATATCCGACGCGCTGTCCGTTCAGCCCGCGTAATATCATCCATTCCGCCATAAACTGAGCGGGATGAACCTCTTTTTGCTGAACGTAATTTTCAGGGAAGGGGATTACCTCGCAGGCAGGTAAATAGGTCGTAAATGCCGCTGCGCCCACATCCATTTCACGACCTAGCCAAGTCGGATCCAGTCTTAGTCCCACCACCATAATTTGGGGGGTATAAAACGACCATGCATCATAGCCACTAAGCCAGTTAAAATTAGCGGGATCACCGGTAACCAGAATATCTATGTCTTTTATCTGCATAGCGCTACGCACGCGATCTAAACGGTCCGCATATTCACTGCGCGCAAACGGTGGTGCCGTAATTTACCATCTTCTCACGCCCTGCCAGCGTCGCTTGACAACATCATTGCGTCAATACCCAAGAGACTAAGCGCAGCCGTCCATTTTCCATCATGAGCCGCGTCAAGCACAAGATCTTCATCCGCATCGCTGACGAGCCAGCCGTTGCGCACAAGTTCACTTTCGATCTGTCCCGCACCCCAACCCGCATATCCCATAAAAAGACCGGCATTGATTGGAGTATGGCCTTCGGCTAAAGCTTCGATGATATCACGGGTCGAGGTTAAACACAGATTATCTCCAATCTCTTGGGTTGAAAATTCTGAGTTAAAATCCCCAGAATGAATGACAAACCCCCGCGATGTTTCCACTGGTCCACCAAATAAAATTGGAACTTCCCTGTTTCCAGTATTTTCGATCGAAAGCTGATTACAAAGTGCCTTAAAGGAGCCCTGCCGCAGTGGTTTATTTACGATCAGGCCCATTGCCCCTTTTTCAGAGTGGTCGCACATATAAATCACGGAGCTGTCAAAGCGAGGGTCGCCCATGCCCGGCATAGCGATCAAAAACTTTCCTGTTAAATTTAATGTATCTGCATCTTCGGACATTATTTATCCCATTACATTTAAGCCAACCATGGGCTTTCTGTTGAATATAGACAAGACATAGTTCGCACTATGCTCACTGGAAAGTTACTTGGCAAATTCAGTTTTTTTCCTCATTGATAGATCATGCAACATCATCGCCTCAAAATAACGACTGTGACCTGCCTTCTTGCGTGGCTTTTGTCTGCCATATATTTACAGGCAGGATCAATGGGCCTTAAAAGCGCGCGTATTCTCTCAGGTTGGCAAAATCAGGACGGCACGCATATCGCAGCGCTTGAACTTATTCTGGAAAAAGGCTGGAAAACCTATTGGCGCTCGCCTGGCGAGACCGGACTGCCGCCTCATATTTCATTTTCTAGCTCCAAAAATTTAAAGACTGTTCGCATAATATGGCCCTCGCCTGTTGTATTTGGCCCTAAAGAAATATGGTCTGTCGGATATAAAGATAAGCTTGTTTTACCATTGCGCATCACTCCAAAGGATCAAGCTGCACCTGTCGCTCTAACACTTGATGCGATGGTTGGGATTTGCGAAAAAATCTGTGTGCCGGCCGAGTTTACCTTAAGTCAGAAATTACAAGCCGGAGTAAAAAAACGCCATCCTAAGATTGTTGCCGCCCTCGTAAACAAGCCAAAGTCAGCGCGCCAAGCAAACCTCGAGAACATCGATTGCAGCTTTTCACCGTCTGATGATGCCATGTCCGTCAAGATTGAACTCACTCTACCCCATGTCGGAAAACGAGAAGTGATGATGATCGAATATGAGCAGCCCAATCATTGGGTCAGCCTGTCGTCTTCCCTTCGCAGTGGCGATATTCTGACTGCGCAGGCCAGAGTTAACCGGACGTCCGGTCCTATCGTCTCCATAGAACGATCGAAACTGCGCATCACAGTTGTCAGCTCCGATGCCTCAGTTGATATAGGTAATTGCTCAAAATGATCGGTGTTCACTGTCGACTGGTTGCCCGGCCAACCCCAAACAGAGTTGCTGCAAAGCTGCCGATATAGGCAAGCAAGAAAAGGCAACCCATACCACCAAAGAACATTACCAAAGAACGCAGCATAAGGGATAGATTGGGCAGCACATCCTCAAACAAGGGCAGCATGGCATTTGAGAAAATAGCCCAACCCATCGTTGCGCTAAACCATCCAAGCACCAATAGCGTCAAAATTCTGACACTTGCCGTGACACCACGTGAGCGCCCACCAATAGCAAACCGAAACGACCTTAGATGTCGCTTGACATCATGCTGAGCTACCACCAGTGCAGGCACCATCAACAATACAAGCAGCATGCCAAAGCCAAGGCCGTAGACCAACGTAATCACCGTCGGCTTGAGGAACTGCGCTTGTGATGAACGCTCGTATAGTAGTGGGGCAAGGCCCAAAACAGTGGTCAGCGTCGTCAACATAACAGGTCGCAGACGATCAGCCGTTCCCGCGATAACAGATGGAATAAGTCCACGTTCTTTGGCATATTCATCAATGGTCGTGATCAACACGATAGAGTCATTGATAATAATCCCTGTCATGCCGAGTAGCCCTACGACAGTGAACATCGATAAAGGAACATTCCAAATATAATGACCATAAATTGTCCCTATCAGCCCAAAAGGAATGACAAACATAATCACAAGTGGCCGTGTCCAACTCGCAAAGACCCATGTCAGAACCAAATAAATTCCAGTTAAACAAAGGATAAAACCTATTCGGGCATCATTGAGGAATGCCTGCTCCTGTTCGGCCATACCAGAAAGCCGCCATTCAACCTGCCGTTTGCTTGCAATCTCAGGAAGCAGCTCTGTTTTGAGGGCATCCATTACTTCGTTAGCCGCAGCCGGATCATCTTCTGATACATCTCCACTGACGGACACTCGCCGGATACCATTTTCCCGCCGAACCGTTGAAAACCCAGCGCGCTGTTCCACACTCACCAAATCGGCAAGCGGGACATAAGTACCCGCCGATGTCCTGAGCTGCATGTTTTCAAGAAAATCTGCCGTGAGTTCATTTTCGGGCAGCTCAATGCGTATCGATGCACTGCGGGCGCCGACCGGATAGGTTGCTGCTTCTAAGCCATTCAGACGATTTCTAAGAACGCGACCCAATCCATCAATGTTAAAGCCCAAGAGTTGGCCTTGTGCCGTCAAATCCAAGATCAGTTCTTCTTTGTCATAGGATAGATCATCCTCTATCGCTGAGACAGCTGAAAAACCTGCCAAGGCCGTTTTAAGATCTTCAGCTGCTGATTTCAGAGTTTCTGAATCTGCGCCATAAAACTGAATATCAAGCGCATCGCCACTCGGACCACGGTTCCAGCCCCTGAACGAGATCGTCTCAACCAAAGGATGACGGCGGACTTTATCTTGTAACTCGCCAATAAAAGCCGAACTCGAGTAGGAACGTAAATCAGGATCGATTAATTCGATTGAAATAGCGCCCAGTTGATCAGGGGTCTTCATATCCGATCCTGCGATGCTGCGTCCTGAGTTTCCACCAATTTGAGCGACAACATAATCAATAGGGCTTAGGCCGTAGCGCTCCTCATATTCTTTTGCCAGAGTTTCAACTGCGGTTTGCATCTCTTGCATCATGGCAATGCTGTCTTGTCGCTGAGCGGACGAAACCATGGCAAAGTTACCACTCACTGATGTGCTTTCGGGCGCATTGAAGAAACGCCATTTTACCTCTTTGGAAATCACCATGACAACTTGAGACGCTAAAAGCACGACGGCAACCGACAAAACCACGTAGCGGGCTTTTATAACCAGAGCAATTAAGCGACTAAACAAAACATCTCGCATCCAATCGAAGCCGATGTTCACAAAACGGCTTGGTGCGTCATACCAGTGATCTTTTATACCGTGTTTGAGCGACTGTGCCATGTGATGAGGTAGTATCAAAAAACACTCAAAAAAAGATGCTGCAAGAACCGCGGCCACTGTGAACGGGATATCCGAAAGAAAATCACCAAATCGCCCACCAACAGCAATTAGACCGAAAAATGCTATGACAGTAGTTGACGTTGCCGCAAAGACAGGCAGTGCCATGCGCTTTGCGGCAGTCTCAGCGGCATTTACCGGGTCAAGACCCATTCGAGCCCTCTGATCTGCATGCTCTCCAACCACAATGGCGTCATCAACAACAATTCCTAAGGTGATTAAAAGAGCAAACAGCGAGATCATGTTGATCGTTATCCCGGCCAAATACATGACTGCAATTGCCGCACACAATGCCGTCGGAATTCCCGCAGCAACCCAAAACGCCGTTCGCACGTTTAGAAAAAGGAAGAGCAAAGCTAAGACTAGTGCCAGGCCCTGCAGCGCATTTTCAAGCAGCATTTCAAGACGGCCAGAAATATATTCCGCCCTAGCTCGGACTAATTCCATCTGCGTGCCATCGGGTAGTGTGCTGACCAGCTCATCCACTGTTGATTGAACTTGGTCTTGTATTTCTATCGTATCTCCCTGAGGTGAACGATCGATCCTCACTGAAATAGCAGAGTTATCGCCAACAAAGAACGCACGTTGGCGATCAATCCCTTCAACGCGTACCTTTGCAACGTCCCCGACGCGGAGTTTTGAACCATCAGGATTGGATCGCAGAACAATATTCTTGATATCTTCAACAGAGCGCTTTGCAATCCCGGTCCGGACCCGCGCATTTGCGCCTTCAACATCTCCTGCTGGATCAGCGGTGACCTCTGCGGCAACAATCATCGCGATTTGTCGCATAGTGATGTCATAAGACACCATATTCACCAAAGGAAGTTCAATGACTGTTTCTGGCGCAGCAAGACCGCTGATCGTGGCGCGCGTTACCCCAACGGAAAATAACCTCAAAACTAACTCATCTGCATAAAGTGCGAGTTGCTGCACATCTACAGGACCAGTTACAATAACATCTGTCACGCGGTCGCGCCATGTACTACGTTTTATCACAGGATCTTCGGCATCTTCTGGAAAAGTCGAAATTTGGTCGATAGCAGTTTCGACATCAGCAGCGGCGCGTGACATATCCCAAGACGGCTCAAATTCCAAAACAATATTGGCGCGACCTTCACGAGAGACACTCTTTGCGTTGGTAGCCCCTTCAATACTCAGCAAAGCAGGTTCCAAAACCTGAACAATTGCTTCATCTATATCCGCTGCGCCTGCCCCCTGCCACGTGGCGACAACATTGATATTGTCTACAACTACATCAGGGAAAAACTGCGATCGCATGCGCGGCATACTTACCAAACCGGCAACTATCAGTACCACAAGTAATAAATTGGCTAATGTACGATGCCGCGTAAAGTAAGACAAAATACCGCCAGCGGTTTTTGGGAGATCACGTACCATAGCTAACCACCCATCCGACTTTCTATTCGTTCAACGACCTTAGCAGGTACTTTTTCCATTTTTAGCTGTTTAACAATACGCTCTTTGGCATCGTCTGGGATGTAGCCGTTGCCCTCGATAGCAGCAATCAAGCGCGCGCGGCGTTCTGGTGAGAGCTCAACCGTAGCTGGCTCTTCTGGAACTTTGTTCGCACCATCGCTTCTTACTGGTTTGACTTTGATACCCGCCCCAAGTACTGGCGTGAGTTCTGCGACCACTTTTTTTCCCGCAATCCCCCGGGCGCGCACTAATATATCGTTACCCTGGCGGCGCACCACTTGCACGACTTGTGATTGAAGGCGCTCGTCATCGCCAATCAATAAAACCTCATTGTTTGCATTCACAGCAGAGGCGGGCAAATTCATCACATAGTTTTGCATTGGCTCTGTAATATTGAGCGTCACAAAATCACCGGACATCAAACCACGCGGTTCTTTCAAAGCTGCAAACACTACGCGGCCAGTTTGGCCTGCGCCAACCGAGCCACTATCTCGGTTTAACACTGCATCTGCACTTAGATCAGCACCCGAAACAGCCATAAACACTTTCACCGGGCTTGTAATCAATCGACCATCATCATCAAGCAGTCGGGCATATTGCTCGGTTGAAATCCGAACCGAAACCTCGAGGTCTTTGGGATCAATCAGACTACCAAGCTTTTCGTTTGGACTAACCAAACCACCTTTGACCAGACTTACACCGCTTAGCACTCCTGTAAACTCGGCGATCAGGGCCGTATCTTCCACTCCGCGTCGAGCGTCAGCATGTGCTAGTTCCGCACGTGCCAAACGGGTCTGTGCCTGAGCTCCGCGAGCTTTGACTTGATCGACACCACTTCTCTTGGTCAAGACAAGCTGATTTACTGATGAGACAGCCAATTCGGCAGTTTCAACAGCAGCCGATGTTCCAACACCACGTTTTTTCAGGTCCAATTGACGGGCTAGCGCACGCTGACGCAGATCACCTTGGTCGCGGGCCGCCTGCAGTTCATCAGTGACAAGTTCGAGCGCCCTTTGCGCCTCTACAACTTCGGCAATTGCATCCGTCACATCGGCGTCAGCGCGCAACAGAGCCGATTGAGCATCAGATTTTCTCAGCTGTACCAGCACTTCGCCAGCCTGAACTTGACCACCCTCAACAAAATTCTCGGACAGCATAACGACTTGCCCGCCCTTTGCCATTCTCAGATCGAGCGAGCGTCTGCTTTGGATTTCCCCAAACGCCTGCAACACTGGTGCTATGGACTGAGGTTCGGCCAAAACAACGTTTACGGTAAACACGCGTTCCCGCTTTTGAGGCGCCCGCTTGCCATTGTCAGAACGCTCTTGCAGAGCAGTGCCGACCATTTGACCAGCATAAGCAAGAAGTCCCACGCTTAGGAACAATAGCATAAGTCCTACAAGGCTTTTTCGAAAGAAACGCATTTCCAATTTTCTCCGTAGCTAACACTTTGGCCCGCTTCGTTTTCAATGTTTCACATACACGAGCGTTATACGTAGCGCTAACTTAAAAATTTCCAAGACCTAACTTTAACGGTGCAGAGGCTTATTTCCGTCGCATATGTTCATCAAGCCGGGGCATTATTTCCACAAAATTACAAGGTTTGTGGCGAAAATCGAATTGTTTTAATAATATTTCGTCCCAAGCGTCCCGGCATGCTCCCGGACTGCCAGGTAATGCAAACAGATATTTACCACCAGCCACACCCGCCGTCGCACGGCTCTGGACCGCTGATGTCCCAATTTTCTGCATGCTCACAATTGTGAAGATGGTGCCAAATGCAGTTACCTCTTTGTCATATACGTCCTGATGGGCCTCAACTGTCACATCCCGCCCAGTCAGCCCGGTCCCACCCGTACTAATCACAGCGTCAACAGCCGGATCTGAGATCCATTCATGCAGACGCTTTGAAATTTCTGACCGCTCATCTTTAACGAGGCTGCGATAGGCAACAACATGCCCTGCCGCCTGAATCCGATCAACAAGCGTTTGACCGGATTTATCCTTATCAAGCGAGCGGCTATCAGACACTGTCAAAACTGCAATGCGCATAGGCACAAATTCGATACTCTCGTCAATCTGGCTCATATCTGTTCAAGCCTCACTTTCAGAGTCAGCAAATCCGCCCAAGCGTGTTTTTTAGCGCTCGGATTACGCAAAAGATTGGCGGGGTGAACCATTGGCAAGATATCAAGATTATGCCTTTGTCGCACTCTGCCACGCAGCTTTGTAATTCCCTTTTCGCCCAAGAGGGCCTGACACGAGATATTACCCATTGCAATCACCACACTTGGGTTGACCAGAGAAATGTGCTTTTGCAGGAAAGGCCACATCATAGCAATCTCGTCAGGCTTTGGATCGCGGTTCTGGGAGGGACGCCAGGGTAAAACATTAGTAATATAAACGCTTTTTTCGGCTTCTTGAGCGCCTCTGTCTAATGAAATTGCTGCAAACATTTTATCTAACATCTGCCCCGCACGCCCAACGAAAGGTTTACCTTGCTGGTCTTCTTCGCGGCCGGGCGCTTCACCAACGATCATAACGGGTGCTTTAGAGTTACCGTCACTGAACACTAAATTACGGGCCCCAAACTTTAACTCGCAATGATCAAAAGCCTCCATCGCGGATCTTAACTCTTCGAGCGAATTGGCGGGTTCAGCCAATTTTTTCGCTATGGCGACAGGATCAACTTTGGGAATTATGACCGGAGTCGCAGTCTCTTTTTTAGCTGCTTTTATGGGCGAAGGATCAAGCGCATAGCGGTCTATGGGCGCATTGAGGATGGTTTCGTTTACCCCCATCTCAAGCTGCCACTCCATTAGCGCACGCGCGTTATGCCATTCCATGTCCGATTCCATATTGGTAGTCTAGCCCGAGGGGGCTGAAAGGAAAAGTGAACAAATCAGATCTGGTCAAATTATCACTGCAAGCGCATTAAATACGCGTAAATTCAGCCTTTATTGCTCTTTTGCCAGTGCATCAGGATCACAGGCCGGCCAAATTCCAACTGCCGTGACAAGCCCGATAGCTGTGATTGCTGCTGCAACAAAAAAGGCCATAGAAAACCCCAATTGCGCTCCGACCACGCCAGTTAAAGGATAGGCGAGCAACCAACAGGCATGGGTCAGTGCAAAATGTGCGGCGAAAACGGCAGGGCGATCTTCTTTGTAACAGGAGCGTTTTAATAAAAGTCCCGAAGGAGTTTGGATCATAGAAGCACCAACGCCGAGAAGGAACCAAACGAGCAAGCCACTGATCATACTCTGGGTCAGGGGTTTTCCAACCAAGCTTACCAGCAACAGACAGGACCCTGCGATCATGACCCTGCGCGGATCGATCCTTAACAAAAGTCGAGGCAAAATAAGGGCAACACTCATCGAACCAATACCACTCACTGCAAAGAACAGAACAACTACAGTATCACCAAGACCCAGCGCACCTTTGACATAGACAACTGTGTTTACAAGAATAATTGCAGTTGCCGCCGCAACTCCAAAATATAAAAACAACATGCCACGCAGTCGTGGCGTCGTAAGATAAATAGCACCACCATGCGTCATTCGCTTGAGAAATGGAATTTGCGCTTTTGCCTTGTCTAGCATGGGAAATACGGCAGTGCTGACCAGCACTGCGGACGCCAGAAAGCCAACTGCTGTGCCGGCAAACAGCCAATGACATGTGACCACCGACAGCAAAAGGCCGACCAGAAGGGGGCTGACCAAAGACTCAAGATCATACGTCAGTCGCGAGTAAGAGAGCGCTTGGGAATACTCTTTTTCATCCGCAAGAATATCGGGAATGGTTGCTTGAAATGCCGGTGTAAAAGCGGCCGAAAATGCCTGAAATGCAAATATCAAAACGTATATTTGCCAAATCTGTGTAACAAAGGGTAAGACTAAGACCAGCACTGCCCGTGTTATATCCAGAAAGACTAGGTAGGGCTTGCGCGAGAGACTTTCTGCAAGAGCAGAGGCAATAGGCGCTACACCCACATAGGCGATCATTTTAATTGCAAACGCAAATCCCAGAACCTGTCCCGCTTTTTCGTTTGCCAATTCATAGGCTAAAATACCAAGCGCGATTGTGGTCAGACCAGACCCAATCACAGACAAGATTTGCGCCAATAAAAGCTTGCGATAAGTTACGTTTAAAAGTGCGCCAGTCATATCCTGAGTATAGGTGACTGCATAAGCGACACAATAGTGTTTGTTGCCCAAATCAAGCCAGGCATCCCGTTCCAAATCAAAGGTTAAAGACTTCCTTGCGCCACAATCACGCAATCAGAAATTTGCACTCGCCAACATAAAATCGCATTAAAACCCGATTGGAATTTACATTTGGCTTGTGCCTTAGACTATCTCTCTTTAAGAACTTATCAAATAATACGGAGTGTATTTATGGGGTTCAATGACAAACACCTTTTGGGCATTGAGCCACTCTCCCCTGCCAGTATTTCTGAAATTCTGGATATGGCTGACAGTTACGCGGATTTAAATCGTCGTTCAAACAAACATTCTGACGTCTTGGCAGGCCTTACCCAGATCAATATGTTTTTTGAAAACTCAACGCGCACGCAAGCATCTTTTGAACTCGCCGGTAAGCGTCTTGGTGCGGACGTCATGAATATGGAAATGCAAGCCAGTTCAATCAAAAAGGGCGAAACATTGATAGATACGGCGCTTACACTGAACGCAATGCACCCAGACCTTCTCGTAGTGCGCCACCCACAATCTGGGGCAGTAGCTCTACTGGCACAAAAGGTAAATTGCAGCGTCTTGAACGCAGGTGACGGACGCCATGAACACCCAACTCAAGCGCTTCTTGATGGGTTGACGATCCGCAGAGCCAAAGGCAGGCTCCACCGTCTTAGCATCGCAATCTGCGGAGATATCGCCCATTCGCGCGTGGCCCGGTCCAATATTATTCTTCTAGGCAAAATGGAAAACCGCATCCGCCTGATTGGTCCTCCCACCCTTATGCCTTCGGGCATTGCTGACTTAGGCTGTGAAGTCTACGAGAATATGCATGAAGGTTTAGAAGGCGTCGATGTTGTTATGATGCTTCGCCTACAGCGCGAGCGTATGGATGGCGGGTTTATTCCGTCAGAACGCGAATACTATCACCGTTACGGGCTGGATGCAGAAAAGCTTAGTTTTGCGAAAGACGATGCCATTGTCATGCACCCTGGTCCGATGAACCGAGGCGTGGAAATAGACGGTGAGATCGCCGATGATATCAATCGTTCTGTCATCCAGCAACAAGTGGAAATGGGTGTCGCCATTCGCATGGCCGCGATGCACTTGTTAGCCCGAAACCGCCGTAAGACTTTGCAAGCGATGATGTTATGAAAACGACCTTGCTTCAAAATGCGACCTTAATCGATCCCGAGGCTGGCACTGAACAAATTGGCAGCCTGCTCATTAAAGACACAATGATCAGCGACGTCGGAGCCAAGATCAGCTTGGCCTCGGACGAGGTTGAGATCATCGACTGTACAGGCAAATATCTTGCACCGGGGATCGTCGATATTGGCGTCAAGGTCTGTGAACCTGGAGAACGGCATAAAGAGTCTTTTAAATCTGCTGGTCAAGCGGCCGCAGCCGGTGGTGTTACAACAATCGTGACACGCCCAGATACGCTACCGGCTATCGACACACCAGAGACCCTAGAATTTATACGACGCCGCGCTAACGAAACAGCGCCTGTAAATGTTTTATCTATGGCTGCCCTGACCAAAGGACGACAGGGACGCGAAATGACAGAAATCAGCTTTCTGCTCGACGCGGGCGCCGTCGGCTTTACCGATTGTGACGGCGTCATTTCAGATACAAAGGTTCTGTCGCGCGCCCTAAGTTATGCGCGCTCACTGGGTGCGCTTGTCATGGGTCATCCACAGGAACCTCTTTTATCCAAAGGTGCAGCTGCAACGTCGGGAAAATTCGCCTCTTTGCGTGGCTTGCCATCTGTCTCTGCCATCGCCGAACGCATGGGGTTAGATCGCGATATCGCACTGATTGAAATGACCGGTGTGCGCTATCACTTTGACCAAATCACAACCTCCCGTGCCCTGCCCGCATTGCAGCGCGCCAAAAATAACGGGTTGGATGTAACAGCAGGCACATCGATCCATCACTTGACCCTAAATGAATTTGATTTGGCCGATTACAGAACCTTTTTCAAAGTTAAACCACCTTTGCGCTCGGAAGACGACCGCCTTGCCGTGGTGGACGCGGTTAAAGAAGGCCTGATCGATATTATTTCATCTATGCACACACCTCAGGATGAAGAAAGTAAACGCCTGCCCTTCGAAGAGGCTGCATCGGGCGCTGTTGGGCTTGAGACCCTTTTGCCTGCAGCCCTAAGGCTTTATCATTCGGGTCATTTGGATCTACCAATATTATTTCGCGCCCTGTCGCTTAACCCAGCAAGCCGTATTGGACTTCCATGCGGGCGGCTAGTAGCGGGGGCCCCTGCAGATTTGGTAGTCTTTGATCCCAATGCTCCATTTGTGCTCGACCGTTTCAAGCTCAAATCTAAATCTAAAAATACGCCATTTGATGGTGCGCGGATGCAGGGCAGAGTACTTTGGACGTTTGTGGGCGGCAAAGCAGTGTTTGGGCCATGATAATCTTTCCGGACCTCAATCTATTGGGCACGGGGCTGATCACTTGGATCCTCTTGGGATATATTCTTGGCTCTATTCCCTTCGGATTGGTTCTGGCCCAATTGATGGGATTGGGAAATCTGCGTGAAGTTGGCTCGGGTAATATTGGAGCCACGAACGTTCTTCGCACAGGAAGTAAAAAGGCCGCTGCTTTAACGCTTATACTTGACGCAGGCAAAGGGGCTCTCGCAGTTTTAATCGCCCAGAATACCGCAAGCGAATCTGCTGGGCAAATCGCGGGTCTGGCAGCAATGCTGGGCCATTGCTATCCGGTATGGCTACGTTTCAAAGGTGGCAAAGGCGTCGCCACGCTGCTTGGCATTTTTCTGGCACTCAACGTGCAAATTGGGCTGGCCTGTTGTGCAACTTGGTTGGCAACTACGGTAGTGATGCGTATCTCTTCGCTCTCTGCCCTCGTTGCAGTTCTAAGTGTTATCCTTTGGATTATGATCTTTGCTAAACCTTCTCTTATAGGGCTGAGTATCCCACTAATCGCCCTAATCTGTTGGCGTCACCGCAAAAATATCCAGAGACTGCTTGCTGGAATTGAGCCGAAGATAGGGCGTTAAAGCTAATCTTATTAAACAGTCAAATATCTAAACTTAACCCATTCCAGAACTGGCTGATGGCTTGAGCCGTTTCAATGGGATTGGTAATCGGCACCATATGGCTGGCGTTGTCCACAACAACGCGGGACGTGTTGCTCAATCGCCGTTCCAATGCGCTATTGATTTTGCCAACAATCATGTGGGATTGCGCCCCTTCCATCACAAGCACAGGCACATTTATCTTGCTTAATCTGCCTGGTTCTGAAAATCCATATCTATCACCATACACATTATGCTCGCCAGCTTCGATCATGCAAATTTTTTCCACCATAAAATCACGTGATCTCTGCGGTAAATCTTCCCATGCTTGTCCATCGCCCCAATGGATGGCAAACGCAGATGCTGCTCGTTCCGAATCACCAGCCATCAAGGCGTCATTGTATTTCTTGTGATCCGCGTCATAGGCCACCTTCGAAGAAGGATCATCTTTAAATGCCAAATTCATCAAAACAGGCTCTATCAGAACCAGTGATCGCACCAGTTCGGGTACCTCAAGAGCAAGGCGAAGTGCAATTGTGCCACCATAAGAATGGCCGACCAGATCCATGGATTTATCCATAAAAGTCTTTGCAATGTCCGTTCCTATGGTATGAAAATCACCCTGATCACGCCATTCACCCGACATTCCGTGACCGGGCATATCGAACCCGGTAAATGTATAATCAGCATCCAAATGTTTGATCATGCCGCGCCATGCGCTGGCCCTGCCCATTGAGCAATGAAGCAAAAGAGCACGTTTTGCCCCCTGCCCCCAAGTCGTCCAATTGGTTGGAAAGTCGGCGCGTATTTCAATTGGCACTAGAACTCTCCTGCAAGATGGGCATCCAAATCATTGAGCCTATCTTGCCCCCAAAACTCGGGCCCATCATCAACAATGTAGAAAGGTGCACCAAAAACACCACAGATCACAGCCTTTTCGAGGTTGGCTAAATAGGTTTCCGCGCCAGACAAAAGTCCACTGTCAGCAAGCGCTGGGTCAAAGCCTGCTTGCCGAAGGCAGTCTTTGATCACATCGTCTTGGGCAATATCTTTTTCCTCTGCCCAGCAGGCGCTTAATATGTATTGAACCAAACCCCCGACATCACCAGAGCTATCCGCCTGTGCGGCAATAATAGCATAGGAACTCGGTGTGGCATTGGTTGGAAAATACTCCAGTTTAAGCGTGATTGGCAGTCTTTGTTTCTTGGATTGCCTTTGGAGTTCTTGAAGGTGATATTCCTGTCGCAAAGGGTGACTTTGAGCAGGAGGAGTTCCCCCTGTGCGAGAGAAAAGCATAATAATACCAATCGGCTTGTATGTGACAGTTGCCTCGTGTTCCCGAACAATTTCTTCTAGCCCGCTATCCGCCAGATATGTATATGTAAAGGGCGAAATTGGCGAAAAAAAGTAATCAATATGAGACATATTTAGTAATCCTTGTGCTGCCTGCGCTGTTTTAAACAGTAATGCCATGTTAGACGGTATCAATACTACGAATCTTGCTTAAACACATCTGGGGAAAACTTGTTAAATGCCAATCGTTAATGAACCTAAGCTAATAGCCGGGAATGCAAACCTCACACTTGCCAAGGCCATTTCACGGCGAATGTCGCTCCATAGAGGCCTAAAGGTCGGGTTGGCTGATGCTCGTATTGAGCGTTTTAACGACCAGGAAATTTTTGTAGAGGTTTATGAAAATGTAAGGGGCGAGGATATGTTCATTATCCAGCCAACGTCAAATCCAGCAAATGACAACCTGATGGAATTGCTAATTATTGCAGATGCGCTCAAACGCTCCTCCGCGAGCCGTATTACGGCCGTCATCCCTTATTTCGGCTATGCGCGGCAAGACAGGCGCTCAAAGGCCCGTACACCTATCAGTGCAAAGCTGGTTGCCAATATGATCGTTCAGTCTGGTATCGAACGAGTTTTAACGATGGATCTGCATGCCACTCAGATTCAAGGCTTTTTTGATATCCCAGTCGATAACCTTTATGCCTCACCAATATTTAGTTTGGACATTCAGTACCAATTCAAGGATGATCTTGATAACTTGATGATTGTCTCTCCAGATGTTGGCGGCGTCGCACGAGCGCGCGAACTGGCGAAACGACTTGGAGCGCCTCTTTCAATCGTTGATAAACGCCGTGAAAAGGAGGGTGAAATCGCGGAAATGACTGTTATAGGTAATGTTTCAGGTAAGAAATGTCTAATTATTGATGATATTTGTGATACCGCGGGAACCTTATGTAAGGCAGCCGAGGTTATAAAACAAAACGGCGCATCTGAAGTGCACGCTTATATAACCCACGGCGTTCTCTCTGGGCCTGCCGTTGAGAGGATTTCAAATTCGGTCATGAAATCGCTCGTCATTACAGACTCTATTCAGGCCAATTCACCTGTCAAAGCCTCAGAGAACATCCGTATTGTGCCAACCGCACCTTTGTTTGCACAGGCTATTCTAAATATTTGGAATGGTACCTCGGTCTCATCCTTGTTTGACACAGAAACCTTGAGCCCGATTTATGACGGCCACTACTGAGAGTATAATACTTTCAGTTACCATCGACTTGCGGACGTACTGAAGATTGAACAAGGCTTCTTACGATATGATCTAATCGCAGGACTGTTGATGTTCTGCCATGATTTGTCACAGGCAAAAAAAGGACCTACACGAGTAGGTCCGTTCATTATAAGTGAGAGACGTTAAGAGCTCTTTGAGAAATCTGGATAGGCTTCCATACCAAGCTCTGACGGACCAAGGGCTTCATTTTCCTTTAAAGGAACGGTCTCTAAGAAAAAATAATGGAAATTTCAATCTAAAGTGCATAATATTTGCGTAAATTATTATATTATCCTAAATTTTAGTCCCAAAGATGACGACTCAAGGATCATTGTCCTCTAAACAAACTCTGGAGAAACTGCTATAGTTTACGAAACAAATTACGCCTCAAAGTAGGGCAATATGTCAGGCAGAAATAAATCATCACTAAAATTGGTTGCAGAAGATCGCTATGGAAGCGAAAAAAAGAAAAAAAGAATACGCCATCAAAAGCGCCAAAAGCAGCGACCTATTACAGAACCGACCGTCGAGCGAGGCAATATAGTCACGCACGCAATCGGTTGGATTATTCGCACGTTTTTTACCTTGATTTGGAGGGTATTTTGGCGTGGAGCACTTATCGTTTCGGTAATGATAGCAATTGGTATCGCGTACTTCTATCTCGAACTTCCTAAAGCCCAAGCCCTTTTAGACGGGCGCGCGCGCGGCTCTGTAACTCTACTCGACCTCAAAGGTGATGTATTTGCCTGGAGGGGAGACCAATTTGGTGGAGCAATAGACGCAAAATCTGTTTCACAGGATTTACACAATGCAATTATTGCAACGGAAGATAGACGATTCTATCGCCATTTTGGAATTAGCCCTCGCGGCATCGCCAGTGCCGTCCGCATCAACCTTATCGAAGGTCGCGGCCCACTTTCTGGTCATGGGGGATCCACAATAACCCAACAATCAGCCAAGCTTTTATGCTTAGGCGTTCCGTTTGACCCTCGCAAGTGGAAATCCGAGAGAGCCTATGAAGGCAATTGCCGTGAAGGGTCTATCTGGCGCAAAGTTAAAGAAGCCATATATTCAATATCAATGGAAATGCGGTACTCGAAAGAGGAAATCCTAACCATATATCTAAACCGCGCTTTTTTAGGAGCAGGCGCACGAGGATTTGAAGCCGCTGCACAACGGTATTTTGGAAAATCAGCATCAGATGTTTCTATTGCAGAGTCAGCAATGCTTGCCGGTCTTCTTGTCGCTCCATCCCGATATGCGCCGACAAATAATTTGTCACGTTCACAAGATCGTGCGCAGTTAATTATTGGGCTAATGGAGGGTCAGAATTTCCTCAGCGCTGAAGAAGCCAACTATGCGCGCGCCAACCCAGCCGTTCTTTCAGCTGCCGCACAAGCAAAATCTGGTGGGTATTTTGCCGATTGGGTCATGCAATCGGGACCATCTTTTTTCACACAGAATACGACCGAGGATGTGATTATCAAAACTACTCTGGATCAGTCTATTCAGAATGCTGCAGAAGACAGCTTAAATTTCATATTTGAAAATCAGGTACGACAAGGATCAAAAGCCCAAGTCGCAATCGTTGTGATGTCAGCGGATGGCGCGGTGCGTGCGATGGTGGGTGGTCGTAAAAGCATCGTGTCCGGCGCATTCAACCGCGCATCGCAAGCCTTACGACAAACTGGTTCGGCATTTAAACCATTCGTCTACGCCTCTGCCTTGAATATGGGTTACAAACCTTACGATCTTATAGATGATAGGCCTCTGACACTGAATATCCCAGGCTCTGGCCCCTGGAGCCCTAAGAACTATAATAGCAAATTCAAAGGCAGTGTGACACTGGTTGATGCCTTTAAAGACTCGTTAAACATCCCCGCAGTACGCCTGTCTGAGGCTGTAGGAAGCGATACTGTGCGCAAAGTCGCCACTGGGTTTGGTCTCAGCACAGATCTTGCAAAAGGTCCGGCAATTGCCCTAGGCGCTTCTGAATCAACTTTGATTGAGATGACTGGTGCTTATGCTGGAATTTTAAATGGAGGATCTTCAGTGACGCCTTACGGCTTACAAGAACTGCGCCTTTTAGGAGAAGATACGCCCGTGATGGGGGCCGGTGGTGGTATCGGCGAGCGAGTCATCCAAGAAGAAGCCGCGATGCAACTTATGTTCTTAATGCAACAAGTTGTTTTATCCGGGACTGGCCGTCGCGCCACCATTCCAGATTGGGAAGTTGCCGGCAAAACCGGAACAACGCAGGCCGCGAGAGATGCTTGGTTCATAGGCTTTACCGCAGATTATGTTGCAGGAGTTTGGATGGGCTATGACGATAATACACCACTTATAGGCGTAACCGGAGGAGGGCTTCCTGCAGAGATATGGAAGGAAACAATGGCGCGTGTACATAAGAACAAAGCTCCAAGACCACTTCCAATCGACCTCTCCAATACTCGGCTGAAAAAGCAACTTCCTAGTCTTACGGATGACACGAAAGCATCAAGGAATCCGATTGAAGAACTCTTAATGAAGCTCATGGGTTCGAATTGATCAAAAGGAATCGTTAAGTTTTTTGATCGTTGCCTTTATGTCGCCACCATTGCGGTCCATCAGCGCACCAATCTCACTTCTTTCGGTCAAAAGTAAATTTATGCCTTCCACATAGATATTAAAAAACAAAGGCTCTCCGGACTTGTCCGATACTAAGAAAATAAGTTCCAAAGGATCTCTGTTTTTGATCACTACTTTCGCCTTGACCTCAAAAAACTGTTTTACTTTTCGCGACGATTTAACATCTATCTGTCCACCGATAAATTCGCGAAAACGAGATCCGTATTTATGCGAGACATAAACTTTAAACGC
>JAQWKM010000058.1 GCA_029247845.1 Paracoccaceae bacterium
CTCTGGGATTACACCAATTTCAGCCATCGCATCACAGGCATGGGCCTCAATCTCGAACCAGATGCGGAATTTCGTCTCGGGTGACCAGATTTTAACCATGTCGGGACGGGAATAGCGCGGGATCATTGGAAGCCAGCCTCATTTAATTTGTAAATAGAATGTCTTATAAGCGCGCCATGCAAAAGGTACAACCAGAAGCTCAGGGCGAAATGGCTCACTTGGAGCCTTGCCGACATTGTTGCTAATTTAGAGTCTGAGACAAATCACCCTAAATTAATCAGAGATGAAACATTAGGCCAACAAACAGTGATCTGTTTCTTCACAAAAATCACTTTCAAGCCAATTTACTACATTGCCAGGACATGAACAAAGATCATAGATCAGTTAAGGAGGGATAGTAAAATCATGCTGTCTTTAGTGGCCACACAAAAGGGAAAAATCGTCGGGCGCATCGCCTTATCGCCCCTTAAAATATGTAGTGCGGATGATGGCTGGTGCGATATTAAACCAGTATCTGTGGATACAGAAATTCAACCACACGGCATCGGTAGCAAGTTTATTAATAGGGATTTGGAACATTTGCGCAGAACCGAGGCCCGTGGTTGTGTTTTGACCGGAAAACTCAACTTTTTCAAAAAGTCCTGATTCAAAAGTAATAGAAAACTATTTTTCCATGACGTTACCCCAGACCTAGTTCAGTAGCTTTCATTTTCTGTGATACCAGCAAATGGCAGCCTCAGATACGAACCAGCCTTTAACGACAGGACTCATTAAGCCCGCCCCATTAACATATCATCAAATGGGTATTTGCTAAGATTTTCTAACCAGTCGGCGTTATAAGAACCTGATCTTCCAGTTTGATAGAGAAATCACCGCCCTCTGGACTGATGAGTGCTTCAACGCAGAGCACCATACCCACCTCCAGCACATAATCATAAGCCCCCTCAACCATCTTGTCAGGATATGCAATCAAAGGCCATTCATCGCACAGGCCAACCCCATGCATAAGACAACCGTATTTACCCTTTTGATATTGATCATCTAGCACATGCGTGTTGAGCGAAAGATCTTTCATATGTACACTTGGCTTCAGCATTTCGATATTTTGCATGATATGTTCATGACCTTGCTGCATGGCATGGACCATATCTGATCGTGGTTTTTTATCCCCAATCCACCACGTTCGGCTGATATCTACACAGATGCCATAAGACCCAACTAAATCTGTGTCAAAGGCTAGAATTTCATTGTTTTGAACAATACGTGGGCCGCATTCCTGAAACCATGGTTTGGTGCGCGGCACTGATGCCAAAAGACGGGTTTCTATCCATTCTCCCCCTCGCCGGATATTTTCCGCATGTAGCACAGCCCAAATATCATTCTCGCTCATATTACCTATGGGAATATTCTCACGCGCAACCCGCTCCATTTTGTAAACTGCATTCTCGCAGGTGAAAGAGGCACAGCGCATAGCAAGAATTTCATCAGGTCCTTTGACGGAGCGAGACTTTTCGGTGACTTCCTCACCTTCCATAATTTCAAAACCCTGACCTTCAAGCGCACGCAATGCATGCAGCATGATCTTATCCACTGCAAGACGCTTGTTGTTACCGCCATGTTCTTGGATCAACTCTCGCACTTGATTGGAAAAAGCATCTGCGGCCACGTCCACTTTATCACCGCGATCAAAGTAGAAAAAGTCTGCCCCTGATCTTTGTTCTTTAACTAGCGGATTAAATTCCGACAGAAATGGAGAGTTCTTATAGTCCCAAATAATCATATAGCCGTCAGCACAGAGCAGAACCGCTCGAAACGGGTTGTGCGTATTCCATAATTGCATATTGGTACTATCAGTTGCATATCGGATATTAAGGGGGTCAAACATCAAAAGACCGCCATAATCACGATCAACTATATGCTTGGTCAGCCTCACCCACCGAAAGCGGCGCATTATTTGCAAATCCGAAAGCTTGAGACCAGCAGTCTCCCATTCATCAAAGGCTAAACGCGTGAGCCCGATTTCAACACGGTTTTGATCGTTGGGTGAGTTATCCCCAATTCTTTCACCCATCGTAGGGTCAATTTTAGGTGCATCATTATAGTGTTTCGCCATCATACTCATCCTTCATGTAAGCAATATTAAATGAGATAAACGAATAACCGCCCAGCCTGTTTCCGACTTGCAATTCTGTCGTTTTCTGTGACTCTCCATTCTCATGGTTGCCATTTTTCAAACAGGGCTCCCCTTTGACACAAAGCGGGACAAAGTATTGCCCGGAATTTCCCCTCTGGACCCGCAAGAGTGGCTCATCAAGGATGAGGCTTATTGTGGACAAATGGGGGAGCGCGAGCGGCTGATCTCGGATGATCATAATACAGTTATCGCACTAGATGAGATGGCTTTGGAGGCTGCCGCAGAACTGCTAGAAAACACGCTGGATTTTCTACCGAAACTTGGCGGGTTTGAGCAGATTGAAGAAACGGTCTTTTGCCCGGATGGGCGATCCGTAAAATTAGATGTAACTAACCCAATGGCTACACTTGGACGACTGGTTCAGAATGATTTTTGCATCATGCAAAAGCGCGGTCATGAACATATTCTGACCGGCGCTGTTTTGTGTTTTCCGGCGAGTTGGTCGCTGTCAGAAAAATTTATGCACCCATTGACAGTGATCCACGAACCTATTGCCGAATATGATGAGAACATCACACGGCGCGTCCAGCGTCTTTTTGACGGGATCAAAGTGGGACGTCCACTTTGGCGGTTCAACAAACTCTATTATGACGCTCCCGACTTACACCAACCGCGCACGTTTGCAAATCCTCGCAAGATATTGGGGAGAACTGAAGGCAAGTATATAAGAAGCGAAAAACAAACACTGACGCGTCTGCCGAAAAGCAATGCAGTGATTTTTACTATACATACGTTTGTTTTAGATCGGCCTGATGAGCCAATGTAAAATTGCTCGGCTGTCAGAAAGATTCTCTGCGTTCAAGACATCATAAAAAATATTCTAGATATGACTTCTTATCATAAAATCGGTATTTTGAGAGATCTTATTTACACACAACATCAGAATTCAGGATTGTGTTATAATGGATAACGTGAGAGCAACCACTGTTAAATAAACATTCACTGTATAACAGTTATTCATTCTGCGTTTTATAAAAGTTTCAGAACGACTAAAAAATTCTACAATTTAATCAGGCTTGCCCCACGACGTCCTGCTTGCTCGACTTTCTCATGCGCTTGGATACATGCTTCAAAGTCGTAAACCTCGTCTATTGAAGGTATTAGAGCACCATCTGCAAAAGCCTGATGCAAATTGTTTATAGCATTGTTACGCGGCGCATCATCTAAAATATAAATGAGTGAAATATCAATCTTTAGCGCTTTAAACAGAAGAGGCCCAAAGGGAATTTCAGGATTTAAATCTATCGCTGAACCATAGGCAGCAATCGTTCCAAGGGGACGCATAACTTTTGCTAAAAGTGATATGTTAGCACCAAATTCAAGCTCTATGGAGCGATCTACCCCATTTGGACAGAGTACCTTGATCTCTTCACTAAGTTCAGCAGAGTTGTAATCAAGCACATGATCTGCACCTGCAGCTCGGACGTGATCCCAATTTTTGAGCGATGCAGTCGCAATTACCTGAGCTCCAGCCCATTTTGCAATTTGAACCGCAAAATGTCCGACGGCTCCAGCTCCACCGGAAACCAACACTGTTTGGCCCTTAATATCATTTCCACCCAAAACGCACTGCGCCGCGGTCAGTCCCGGGATGCCAAAGGTCGCCCCTGCTTGTAAACTAATCTCATCGGGTAAATGAACCGCCTGAGCACTTGGGATAGCAATAAACTCAGCCATTGTGCCCAATGCCCGTCCCCATTGTCCATTCCAAATCCAGACCCGTTGCCCGACCCTTGCTGGATCGACTCCAGCGCCGACAGCAGTAATTACACCGGAGCCATCAGAATGCGGCACAATGAAGTCAAATGCTGGTTTGGTGACACCAGGCCGACTACCGAGGCGAGATTTAACATCAGAGGGGTTCACGCCCGAATAGGTCAATTTGACAAGTACTTCACCATGCCCGGCTCTGGGATCTGGTAAATCTGTTATCTTTAGAACCTGCGCTGCTGTTCCAAATTTATCGTAACAAATCGCACGCATTGAGTATTCCTTTTTGTAAAGCCCCTGTCCTTATTTTTAACAGAGCGACTTTAATATCTTCAGCTGCATAAATGAGTTAACTATCGGTTTCAACCCAACCGTCGGCGACACGCGATTTCATGTTATACGATTTCGCGCCAAAATGGTTAAAATCAACAAAGAAAGTACCCCACATTATTAACAGGTTTAGTAAAACAATTATCTGTAGGCCATGAGCTTACTTTTTAAAATTATTATAACTAATTTAGTACAGTTTTAATTAATTTTTCTTGCGAAGACGAATGACAACGTCAACAGACCCAATTTCAGTACCCTCTGGGGCGTCCGGCACCTGAGTAATTTTCAACTGGTCTGCTGGGGCATCCGTCAACGTTTGAATGTCTTCCCAATAGAAATGCGGATGATCATGAGTATTGGTGTCAAAATAGCTTTTTGAACCATCAACAGTCACCTCCTGCGTCAGACCAGCATCACAGAAGGCCCGCAAGGTATTATATACAGTTGCTAAAGATACTTTTTCACCACCCTCTTTAACACGCTCAAAAAGCGTTTCGGCGGTCACATGACGGTGTTTTCCATCGCCTACAAGAACTTCTGCAAGGGCCACTCGCTGACGTGTTGGTCTCATACCGGCTGAGGCCAACCATTGGTCTGCACGTTTTAATGGCACTGAAGTCACGACTCATCTCTTTTTTATCTGTTGTATCATACGGTGTAAGAGCATTCAAATTCAAACATTTTATGAAATTACTATTTTTCGCCTGCTCCAAAAAGACTATCAATGCCTTGCAACACTTGCCACGAGGAAGGCTTGGATGATAGAGAGCAGCTCAGAAAACAAGAAATAATAGAAAGGCCTTTCGATAAATGACTAGTTTTCCGAGCAGTTTTGGCAAAGAAGATCTATTAAAATGTGCCCGTGGAGAGTTGTTCGGACCTGGTAACGCTCAATTGCCTGAGCCACCAATGCTTATGGTGGATCGTGTTACAGAAGTAAGCGCAAATAGCGGTGAGCACGGCAAAGGGCATGTTGTAGCAGAATTCGATATTTCACCAGATCTTTGGTTCTTTGACTGCCATTTTCCCAATAACCCAATTATGCCAGGGTGCCTCGGCCTTGACGGACTTTGGCAACTCACTGGCTTCAATTTGGGTTGGCGAGGATGGCAAGGGCGCGGTTATGCGCTCGGCGTCGGTGAGGTAAAGCTGACAGGTATGGTTAGACCAGATAGGAAAATGCTGAGATATTACATAGATTTCACCAAGGCGCTTCAGACACGTCGTTTAACCATGGGTGTGGCAGACGGTCGGGTTGAAGCCGATGGTGAAGTCATTTATCAGGTTAAAGACATGAAAGTCGCTCTGTCAGATAGTTAGCACAGAGGATGAACTAAAAGGAATACCCAATGCGCAGAGTTGTGGTCACAGGCCTTGGGGTGGTTTCCTCAATAGGGAATGATGCATTTCAAGTTCTTGAAAGCCTGAAAAATGGAAAATCTGGCATCGTAAGCAACTTAGACATGCAAGAGCACGGCTTTAGAAGCCAAATTGCTGGCGCAATTGACCTAAACCTTGCAGATAAGATCGACAAACGCACTCTGCGATTTATGGGCCCAGGTGCAGCTTACGCGTTTATCGCGATGGAACAAGCGATCGCTGATGCCGGCCTTTCCTTGGAAGATGTTTCAAACCCGCGCACAGGGCTGGTGGCAGGATCGGGTGGACCTTCGACAAGCGCAATGCTGGTCGCTCACCAAACCGTGCTTAAGTCCGGTGCTCCAAAAAGAATTGGCCCTTTTGCAGTACCCAAATGTATGTCCTCAACCGTCTCAGCAAATTTGTCGACAGCTTTTAAAATCAAAGGCGTGAATTATTCCATAACTTCCGCTTGTTCAACCTCTTTGCACTGCATTGGGAATGCTTCAGAACAAATCATGCTTGGAAAGCAAGATATTATGTTTGCCGGTGGTGGAGAAGAGCTGGATTGGACACTATCGTGTCTGTTTGACGCAATGGGTGCGATGTCGAGCAAATTTAACGATAGTCCTGCAACTGCGTCACGGGCGTTTGACGCAGATCGGGACGGTTTTGTTATTAGTGGCGGCGGTGGGATTTTGGTTTTGGAAGAACTAGAGCATGCCAAAGCGCGCGGTGCGAAAATCTATGCCGAAGTTACAGGCTACGGGGCAACATCTGACGGGCACGATATGGTTGCCCCTTCGGGAGAGGGCGGAGAGCGCGCAATGCGCCTAGCTTTGGGTACTTTACCGGAAGGTCGCAAGGTAGATTATATCAACGCCCACGGCACATCCACACCCATTGGTGATATTGGCGAGATCGAAGCAGTCAGACGCGTGTTTGGCGAAGGCAAAACACCACCAGTTAGCTCGACAAAGTCGATGACAGGACACAGCCAGGGCGCTGCGGGCGCATTGGAGGCCATTTACTGCCTTTTGATGCTAGAACATGATTTCATTTGTCCGTCGATAAATGTTCAAACATTAGACCCGGCCCTACGTCCGGATGAAATTGTAACGAAATTAGTCGAGAGTGCTGGTATAGACAGCGTCATGACAAATAGTTTTGGCTTTGGCGGAACCAATGGATCAATGATCTTATCCAAATACAGAAATTCTTAAAGAGGTTAATAAATGGGCTTGCTTACTAACAAACGTGGTTTGGTTATAGGCGTCGCAAACGAACGCTCAATCGCTTGGGGAATTGCAAAGGCGCTGCATGAAGCCGGCGCCGAGCTTGCTTTTACCTATCAAGGCGACGCATTTGGCAAAAGGTTGGAACCCTTGGCATCTTCGGTTGGCTCAGACTTTATGGTCGATGTAGATGTCACGGACGACGCCTCGCTAGACGCTGCCTTTGAACAATTGGCAGAGCGCTGGCCGCAGATAGATTTTTTAGTCCATGCAATTGCTTTTTCGGACAAGAATGAATTGACTGGCCGGTTTTTGCATACCAGTCGAGAGAACTTTAAAAACTCTCTCGATATTTCAGCCTATTCATTTATCGAAGTTGCCCGCAGAGCGCACCCTTTGATGGTTGAGAATGGCGGCTCGCTCATCACTCTGACCTATCAAGGTTCAAACAAAGTGACACCGTTTTATAATGTGATGGGTGTGGCGAAAGCCGCCTTGGAATCAACAACGCGCTATCTTGCCAGTGATCTTGGGCCTGAGGGAATTCGCGTAAATGCGATCTCGCCCGGACCGATGAAAACCCTTGCCGGGGCTGCTATCGGGGGGGCACGTAAGACCTATAAATTTACAGATCTAAACGCGCCGTTGCAGTCCAATGCCACTTTAGAAGCAGTCGGCGGTACAGCCGTCTACCTTATCGCAGATTCAGGCGCCTGCACCACTGGTGAAATCATACATGTGGATGGGGGGTACCATGTCATGGGGATGCCACGCGTTGAAAACATATAGTATTGGGCAAAATTAAAATCTGCTCAGTCGAGAAATTATATCTTCCATAGACATCCATAAAACTCACCGATCCGAAATTAAATTTAACTTCGTACCATCGGTCGTCTGTCGCTATTTTTGGAAAATACAACCTTTGACAAAAGTTTTTGGGTAGATCCTGTAAGTACGTTTTTGGTGGCTCAGATTTCGTTAGCCTCTAAGCCCTCAAACTCTGGCCGGAGGCTTTGACCAATGCACACGCAATTGCAGCTCAAAGCTCTGCTGAATAATGTTCAAGTTTCTCTAACAGAGCGCGCTCAAAAAAACCCAGACATATCTCAAAATATTATCGCTTTATCGCAATGATTTCATAATACACCAGCATAGTATTGACGTTCATAAAGAAGCACATTTTGCCAGAACAAAGTAATCTTGTCTTGATGATAGGCTATAAAACTTTGAAATTGAAACTCAAACAATCGACCTAACCTTAGCGACTAAACCGATAACAGTCACGATCATGAGTTGATTTTTCACAGCACAAGGTTCATCTTCTTCTGTTCCCTTCTTATTGACCAAAGACTTGGTTTGGCATCCAAAGAACGATCTGTGGGAAGATAAAGATCAATGTCAATCCAATCAGCTGGATCAGCATGAACTGCATCATGCCCAAATAAATGTCTTTGAGATCCCAGTCTGGCACAACGCCCTTAAGAAAGTAGGCCGACAAAGCCACAGGAGGGGACAGCCATGCCGTTTGTAGGTTCACCGCAACAAGAATGCCAAACCAAACCATAAGATCGTAACGGTTCAAGCCGTGTATATCCAAAGCTGCCACAGTTGGCAGCAGGACCGGTACAACGATTAACACAATCGGCACCCATTCTAGGGGCCAGCCAAGAACAAAAATCAGCGCCATCACCATCAAAAGAATCAGGTATGGTGACATATCCATGCCCAAAAGCAACTCTGTCATCATCTTGGGGGTTCCAAGGTTTGAGAATTCAGCCCCGAAAAAGTTTGAAGCTGCCACAAGGAACATGATCAAAACTGTAATTTCCAATGCCTTGATCAGGCTGTCAAAAAAACCAGAGAATGTAAATTTACGGTATCCAATGGATAAAAGGATCGATCCAAATGCGCCCATGGCCGCAGCTTCCGCTGGCGTCGCAAAGCCTAATAGGATGGACCCCAACGCAAACGAAATCAGAATTGTTGGTGGCATTAGGCCTGCAAAGAACTCATCCCAAAGGCCTGAGAATTCAAAACGGCTATCTGCATCACTCTGATAAATGGGCAAGGCCAAGATCGCGAGCAGTATCATAAAGGCAAACAAGACGACAGAGACAGTTGGGAAGCCCCCAGCCCAATTAGCCAAAACCATATAACCATGGAACAAAATTGCAAAAGGAAGAGCAATGCGCAGAACCATTAGACTGCGATAAGCGCCATAGGCCAATAGCAAAACAGCACCCAAAACAAGAAACCCACCGAACGGAACAAGGCCGCCAAATGCCCCACCAAGGCCAAGGCCAAAGACACGACAAATTGTTAGAACACCCAAAGATATGAGTGCAACTTCCGCACCATAGAAATCAGAAGTTTTTGGTTGGTCTTCCTCTGATAGGATTGGTCCAAGGTCTGGGTTCAACCAACATCGTCCCAAAGTGTAGAAAAGGTACAATGTTGCAAGTAGCGCACCGGGGATAAACGCCCCACGGAACAGATCTAGCGTAGAAACTTCCAAGACAGGGCCCATTACAATTAACATGATTGATGGTGGGATCAAAATACCCAAAGTTCCACCCGCTGTAATCGTACCGGCGGCGAGTTGAACATTATAGCTGGAGCGGTTCATCGTTGCGCCCGCCATAATACCCAGCAAAGTAACAGAGGCTCCTACGATGCCCGTG
The DNA here is from genome assembly GCA_029247845.1 of Paracoccaceae bacterium. Lineage (GTDB taxonomy): Bacteria > Pseudomonadota > Alphaproteobacteria > Rhodobacterales > Rhodobacteraceae > LFER01. The sequence goes on from JAQWKM010000058.1 coordinate 9,510, forward strand.
GCCGCCGCAAAGATTGTGGCGACGATTAACACGGCAATGTAGAGTGCGCCGCGCACGCGGGACATAATCATCTGGATAGATGCAAACAAACGCTCCATAAGCCCTGCGGCCTCCATGACTATACCCATCAGGATAAACAGAGGCACCGCCATAAGTTGATCGTTCAACATTGTTGAGTTAGTGTTCAGCGTCATCAAAAGCGTTGTAAGTTTGAAATTGGATCCCCAAATACCAAACACAAAAGCCAAAAAGATCAATGTGAACGATATGGGAAAGCCAATAAAAATCACAAAGATCATAGCTACCAACATGATCAAACCAATCGTGGGCTTGGATAGAGCCGGACGCATAGACATGACGTCACTAAACCATTTACCTCCTGGTGTGACATCTGGATAGAAAACAGCCATTACCAACCAAACCAAGGCAATAAAATATGCGGGCATCGCCATCACGAAATAGCGTTCACGCTCTTTACCCATTTTGTGAAATGCGCGGAAAAGTTCTGGAAAACCTTGTAAGAAAAGTAATAAGCCACCCATCGGCATTGCCAAACGAGCAGGCCACAATAACGGCTCCCATGGACTATCAAAAGCGGTCTCGCCTGTCCTGTAAGCAACTTCCCAATACTGAGCCGCAATAAGCGTAAAAAATAGCATCGAGGGTATGAAAAACGCCAAGTAAAGAGTTGCATCAACCGTTGCCTGTGTTTTGTTAGACCAGTTGCGATACAAGAAATCCGCGCGAATATGCACGCCGCGCATAAGGCCGTAGCCCGCCGCTCCCATAAACAATACACCTGCAATCATACGGCTAATATCATAAGCAAACATGGTCGGACCAAGACCCAATGCTCGTGCCGTGTCATCCCAATCATAACTGGCCATGATGCCAAAAGCGTTACGGGAAAAGACTTCAATCACCACAACGCCAATTAAAGGAACCATTAGCAGGCACAATATTTTACCTGCCCAGTCGTTTATCAAATCAATCCACCCTGTGATGGGGCGCTGCCATGGGGTCATATCTTCGGGCGTTTCACCCGGTTTTTCTGTACGCCGCTCTGCGATCAACTCGTCCACGATTTCCAAATCGTCGGGTACAACCTCTTCAGCCATTTCCCGTTCTCCCTTTTTGTGCTCTATCTCTGATTAAAGAGAGCGTTCTTTTTCAGGAAAAAGCCAAACGCTCTTACCAAAAAAAGACGATGTTTGGGGCCCCAAAGGACCCCGCACATTGTAATCAAAACATTACTTCAAAGTATCGGCGTGGGCTTTACCCAAACCAGCGTTTGAAGCCTGCGCACCAGCCCAGAATGGAACGGCGATGTCAGCAAAATCTCTCTGCGACTGCCATACTTCTGCGAAGAATTCATTTTCTTCAGATGCAGCCTGAAGAAGTTTTTTTGCAGCAGCCATGTATTCTGTGAAGTAGTCTGCAGGTGTATCTTCCAAGATAACGCCATGGTTCTCTGTCAAATCTTTAAGCGCTTTACCGTTTTCGTAAATCCGGTAAGACATTGACTTAGACAAAGAAGCGTTTGCTGCAACTTCA
>JAQWKM010000069.1 GCA_029247845.1 Paracoccaceae bacterium
CAAACAAAATTGTAGAAGAACTTCCCGACCTGTCATATCGGGATGGTTTAAGTCCAAAAGAGTCAGACCTTAATCGTATTATTTCGCAAAATCGACGCCTTCCTTAACTAAATCTTTAGAATAAAAGCTAAAATTGTTATGGGTCAGCCTTTTTCTCAATACTTTTCGAGGTCGAAAGGCAAAATCAACCATTAGTGCACGCGCCCTCGTCTTCATTCTTAGGTATTTCGCAGATTTATTTCACAAAAAAAATTATTCTAAAATTACGCAGAACAAACTATTTTAAATTATGCTTAAGGTTGAATATCATTTCTGTATAAGTTATCGTTTATCGTTTTTCTTCCAAACTTTGCGACGTTGCTGACCCAACTTTCGAACTCTTCTTCGCTCGATACATCACGCGAACTCGCTTCTTTGGCCGACAGTAATTCATAGGCCACCGCCCCGACAACGCTAATTTTGCGCAACAAAACCGCCAGCATAGGTCTTTAGGCGACACGTCCGCCAAACTGAAAGGCGTATTGTCGGGTAATCTGACAATATGATAAGTATCAAATTTCAGAAAAACATACCAATCTCCCGTTAAATAACAAACAAAAGATTGCGCAACGCTATTTTAACGCTTAATGACGCCCTTGCTAAAGCAATGTGACCGATTTTTTATAATATTATGCCAATTTGGAAAAGGTCGACTAAGATATGGTCAAAGATGTGCGTTTAAACTCACTTGGATTTGCAAAGCCTGTGTCGGAAACGCGCGTCGTTGTTGCAATGTCTGGGGGCGTTGATAGCTCTGTTGTGGCGGCTCTTTTGTCCGAACAGGGTTACGATGTCATCGGGGTCACTCTGCAACTCTATGATCACGGTGCAGCTCTTTCGAAAAAAGGCGCATGTTGCTCCGGTATTGATATTCATGATGCACGAAATGTTGCGGACGAGATGGGATTTCCCCACTATGTTCTGGATTACGAAAATTTGTTCAAAGAGGCAGTGATCGACGAATTTGCACAAAGCTATCTAGCCGGGGCGACTCCGGTTCCCTGTATTCGCTGTAACGAACGGGTTAAATTCAAAGATTTACTTCAAACCGCACGCGATTTGGATGCTGATTGTATGGCGACTGGACACTATATCCAAAGGAAAATTGGGGTAAACGGAGCCGAGCTGCACTGTGCTGTAGACGCCGACAGAGATCAAAGCTATTTCCTGTTTTCAACGACTCCTGAACAACTAGATTTTCTAAGATTTCCGCTTGGCCACTTAGCCTCAAAAGGCGACACCAGAAAACTTGCTGCGAAATATGGTCTTTCCGTTGCAGATAAACCAGACAGTCAGGATATCTGTTTTGTTCCCAATGGAAACTATGCAAGCGTTATTGAAAAGCTGCACCCAGAGGCGGCAGATGGCGGAGAGATTGTTCATTTAGATGGCAGAATCTTGGGGCGTCACGAAGGTGTCATCAGGTATACTGTGGGCCAGCGTCGCGGCTTAGGAATCGGCGGCCTAGAAGAGCCTCTTTATGTAATATCTCTTGATGTCAAAACAAAGAGAGTGATTGTAGGACCTAAAGAGCTACTTAAAACGAGGGTGGTCCCAGTGTCGGAAATTAATTGGCTGGGCAGCAGCAAGCTAACAGGCGGCCAGGAGTTACAGATTTCAGTTAAAGTGCGCTCTACGCGCCCACCACGCGAGGCTATCCTAAGACCGCTTTCACACAGGCAATGCGAAATCGAATTGCTTAATCCCGAAGAAGGAGTTGCGCCTGGTCAAGCTTGTGTTTTCTATGAAACAGGCGGAACACGTATTCTTGGGGGCGGCTGGATAACAAAACGCGCCTAAGCGTTCAAACGACCAGCTTTCATTGGGGTAATGTGATCTAGAAACACTTCTCTCAGCGTACTTTGGACAACAACATCATATTTACCCATTTCTTCTATTGCTAATTCAATTTTATCTGAGTCTGCCTCTTTGAGATTATCAACCAACCAAACATAAGGATCAATAGAACCATCTTTAGAAACGGCAAGACCTGCTGCGTACAACAAGACCTGCTCGCTTCGCTCATCTATTTCTTCAGCGATTGACAGTCCGAGTTCAGCGCGATCATCCAAGAGACAAGCAAATACAGCATCTGATTTTCTTTTGTCACTGTTTGTTTGACCTTGCGCAACTGGATCATATTCAAGCGCCAAAAGCGTCAGATCGCAACCCTTTTTTGTTGATCCAGTTTTCAAAAGGGCTTCGCCATATTGTTGCAGAATTCGCGGATCATTGGGAACCATATCATACGCTTTTTTGCCATGCTCAAGTGCCACCTTGAATTTTCCAGACATTGCATTCACAGCAGAAAGTAGCCTGTGGCACTCAAAATCGTTTGGGTCAATTTTCAGAGCTGACGACATGAGATTGCTGAACTCTGGCATAACTTCTTCCATTGGTCTTTGAATAAAACCTCGGCCCAAGCCTTGTCCCATCGTACATGCTTTCCATGCGTAGGCTTGAGCATTCTCGGGGTCTGCTTCAATAGCCGCATCAAACATCTCTAACGCATTTGCATTTGCCTCAGCAGTTATCGTATGGTGGCCTTCTTTTCCCTTAAGAAGGAACTCGTAAGAAGTCATATTTTCGGTTGGCTTTCGCTTTGCGCGGTTCAAGCTTGCAACTTCAATCTCACCCAAAATAGCTTGGGTTACACTGCGAACAATCTCATCTTGAACTTCGAATATATCATCCATGTCCCGATCAAAGCGTTTGCTCCAAAGTATTTCTTTATTTTCCGCCTCTAAAAGGGACACTGTTACGCGCACTTTATTTCCCGACGATCGGATTGACCCCTGAATCAAGTAACTTACGTCGAATTGCTTCACAAATTGATCAAGTTCTCCCTCACTATCAGCAAAGTTAACACTCGACTGGCGCGACACAATTGACAATTGGCGCACCATAGAAAGTTCAGTCAAAATGTCCTCAAACACACCGTCGATTAGGAACGAACTATCTTCGTTTGCGTTCATATTCTTAAAAGGCAATACGGATAACGTTGGCTTATGCGTCCGGTCAGCTTCTTCAACGTCTTCGGAGGTGGCATCATCCACGATAGTGTCCGTATTTAAGGTTGTAATGGTGAAAACTTCAAAATCGTTAGATATGTTTTTGAGTTTTTTGGTTCCTGCTGCGCGCGATATTGCTTCGATTCGAGAGGCGACTTGCTCATTGATTAAACGAGAAACGAGAATTTGACCTGGCGCGCATTGGGCCTCTAGCCGAGCCGCAATATTCACCCCGTTGCCGTAGACATTGTCATTTTCAAAAATAACGTCATCACAATGAACACCTACTCTCCAAACTAGCTTTTTGTCATCACTTTGCCAAGCGATCACTTCGTTGCGCTCAAATATAGCTTCTTGGAAGCTAATCGCACAGTTTACACTCTCAACAGGGCTGTCAAATTCCGCAAGAACCGAGTCGCCTGCTGTGTGAAAAATGCGCCCTCCATGTTTCCGTATAAATCCGTCAATAATCTCTCTGCATGCATTTAAACTATCAAGGGTTTTCTCCTCATTTTCGAGCATGTGCTTACTAAATCCAACACAATCAGATGCCAGAATTGTTGCAAATTTTCTTTTGACGTCTCGCATAGAAAAACTCCTGATTTTTTAGATATTTCAATAGTAGATAAGTCTCACATCTGGCTAAAATGTCAATTCAATGAGAGCATCGCTTGAAAAAACGGAAGAGTCGCTAGGTCTATCGGCGCACTGGTAAGAACCGCAGCCCGGTTAGTTTTAAGAGATGCTATCCTTTTAAATTAGAGATTCTTAAAGATAAGTTAGGGTGCTTTTCTCAATGCAATTACTGCATTAAGACCACCAAAAGCAAATGCGTTGCTCAGCGCGACATCTACTTTGGCCTCGCGCGCCTCGTTGGGAACGACATCAAGGGCACATTCAGGATCAGGCTCGTCATATCCGATCGTTGGCGCAACAATCCCATCACGAACGGCCATGATACAAGCGAGCAATTCAACTGCGCCCGTTCCCCCGATTAGATGTCCGTGCATAGATTTGGTAGAACTGATCATCAAATTATCTGCGTGAGTGCCAAACACATCAGCGACAGCCGCACATTCAGTCTTGTCATTGGCTGTAGTACCTGTGCCATGAGCGTTTATATAGCCGACATCTTCAGTATTCAGTCTTGCATCCTTCAAAGTGCCGCTGATCGCACGCGCCGCACCTTGTTTGGATGGCATCACAATGTCAGATGCATCCGATGACATCGAGAATCCAATAACTTCGGCCTGAATATCTGCACCCCGAGCCCGGGCATGTTCATATTCTTCAAAAACAAAAACAGCAGCACCCTCACCCTGAACCATACCGTTGCGATTGGCCGAGAACGGGCGACAGGCGTCTTTGCTCATAACGCGAAGTCCCTCCCATGCTTTTACACCACCAAAGCACAACATAGACTCAGCCCCCCCAGTGATCATAGCCGGGGACATACCAGATCGGACAATCTGGAAAGCCTGCGCCATAGCATGATTGGAGCTTGCGCAAGCTGTAGACACTGTAAAACTTGGCCCCTTGAGATTATACTCCATTGAAATATGGCTCGTTGCTGCATTATTCATGAGCTTTGGCACAACAAACGGATGAACGCGGTTTTTGCCATCTTCATAAACAGCCCGATAGTTATCATCCCAAGTGCTTACGCCACCACCCGCAGTACCAAAAACCACACCGGATTTGGCAGCAAGTTCACCCGTAAATACCAGTCCAGACTGTGAAAGTGCTTCCTTGGCAGCTAAAAGAGTAAATTGGGTAAAACGGTCGTAAAGTGACAACTGCTGCCGATTAAATACTTTCTCCGGTTCAAAGTCGTTCACTTGCCCACCAATTTGGATAGAGAGACGATCCACGTCTTTAAAATCTAAGGGACCAATACCACAGGCGCCCTCGCGCATCGCATTCAGCGTCGAGGAAACACTTTGACCGAGGGGATTAACTGTACCAGAGCCTGTAATAACAACACGCTTCAAGATTGTTGCACCATGATTTTTTCGATATCAGCAATAATTGAAGAGACACTGGAAATATCAAAATCGCCTTCGGTCGGCTCATTCGCATTAAACGGAATTTGAATATCGAAAGCCTCTTCTATTGCAAAAATGCTTTCGACTAACCCAAGGCTCTCAATACCAAGGCTTTCAAGCGTACTGTCCATGGTAATGTCCGAGACTTCCAAAACAGCTTGCTGGGCAATGATCTCAATTACTTTATCTCTAATATCCATTACCGCACGCCCCTTTTCGTCCACAAATATAAATTACTTTTTACCACGTGGATTTAAAACATTTTTTTGTAATTCTGCGACCTCTTTGAAAAGTCTAGGCAAACGTCTAAGTGCCTTAAACATCTCTATATGGCGTTCCATTTTTACTGCGGGGTAGCCCAAAATCACCCGACCGGCAGGTACATTTGTAAAGATTTTAGTGGCTCCACCAGCGATCACATTATCGCCGACAAAAATGTTATCACTCACGCCTGTTTGCCCAGCAAAAACCACATTTCTGCCTATTCTCGAAGACCCAGCGATACCAACTTGGCCACATATCAGACAGTTATCACCGATCGTCACATTATGGCCAATATGAACTAGATTATCACATTTCACCGAATTCCCAATAACAGTGTCGCGAACAGTACCACAATCAACACAACTATTTGCGCCAAGTTCTACGTCGTTACCAATCGTAACACTTGCAAGCGAATGAGTGCGCGTCCAGACTTGATCTTTGACGGCACCCTTTTGATCTCCAAGAGTTTTCCGAACATTTTCAACACCAGAAACGTCTTCAGTGGCAAACGAAAAACCATCACTTCCAACAACCGCGCCCGGTTGGGCGATGAAGCCGGTTCCAATTGTCACGCGCGCACCAATTTTTACTCCCTCGCGCAAGTAGGCGCCTTTTCCGATCTGCGAATTAGAACCAATGTGAACCTGTGCCGCAATGATGGTATCGTCGCCAATCACAACTTGTGCACCAACGTAACTGAAGGGTCCAATTGTGACGTTCTTACCGATCTTTGTCGTTGGGTCGATATAAGCCTGTGGATGAATACCAAGCTCATATCCTTGGCCCGGATCCATCATGACAGACATACGGGAAAGAGCGTATCTGGGACGCGGCGCAAAGATTGCAGCTTTTAAATCATAACTTTGCCAATCTGCGCCAGTCCAAAGCACGGCAACTTCTGCGTTTCCAAGCGAAAGCTCCTCTGCATATTTGGGACTTGTAGCTAGAGCAATTTGATCTGGCTTGGCATGCGCGGGTTCGGCAACGGTAGAGACTTGAAAGTCTCCGTCACCCTCAAAGCCGGCTCCGAGTGCCGCCGCTATATCTTTCACATAATATGACATTCACTACCCCACTCTTGGGACCTGACCTAACCCTGATTTTGACGTATGACCACCCCAGCCTCGCTTAAAGCAGCGAAAATGAGAGCATCTCTTCCGTAAATGTCGCGACGATAGCCCATTCGACCCTCTCCAGTGCTGACAGCTGTGCGATAAATTATGTGCACTGGCACTGGTTGATTAAGGGCAACTGTGGTCTCTTGTCCTGTTTTTAGAATAGATTGGAATTCCAAAACAGGGTCCTCAGATTGCAATGCGAGCAAAGCATAAGCAAATTCAAACGGCTCTTGCAGCCTAATGCAGCCATGCGAGAACGTTCTTTGCTCTTTCATGAATAGAGTTTTGTGGGGTGTATCATGAAGATAGATATTATGACGATTTGGAAACATGAATTTAACCATGCCCAAAGCATTGGATGTCGAAGGAGTTTGCTTCATCTCGAAAGGAAATGTGTCTTCGTCAAAAAGTGTAAAATCCACTTCTTCGCGAGGAATCGTTGTCCCATCTGG
>JAQWKM010000076.1 GCA_029247845.1 Paracoccaceae bacterium
TTCGTCGAATAGAAATGAACTGAACTGAACTCTAGATCACAGATCTGTTTCGAATCACAAAAACCTTAAATTGGTCGTTTTTTGGGCTTAATATAGCACTTATCCCCAAATAGTATAATTTTTTGGGGATATATTTGAGAAATCTGTGGGCATGTCTGTGGATAAGGAAATTACCTCTGTGTAAGGAAAAAGTTGTGGTATTCTATCATCAGTTAATCTGGGGGGTAACAAAATTTAAGCCTTCAAATATGGAAAATACTGCATAGCGGTTTTGGAAGAATTTGAAAGCCTGAGCTGAGTTACAACGTATAGGTTGCAGACGGTAGAGATTATTAAATTTACGGATTTAAGAGTTGATGCCGAAAGCGGTTCAGGAAGCAGACAGCTAACGGGATCAGTTTTTCGAAATTGGTAACAGGGCTGGAAACGAACTAAGACGCACAGAAGTCAGGGCAACCTGTCTTTGCAGCAGCGTATTCGATGATTGGCTTGAATGGGTGCTTTCAAAGTTCTTCGGAACCGAGGAGCGCCCATTTTCAATTTAAAGGGTGTAGCATTTTAGCCAAAATTACAGCATCTCTTGCCTTTTTGCATCATGAAGCACAGAGTGCTTCACTCCTACAAATAGTGTCTAAGCAGCGCATAGCATATCTTGTCCGCAGCAAGCTGGAGATTTGATTTTACCTTCACATTTAGGACACCTGGAGATTTGAACCGCACTTCCATCATCTTTTTGTAGATGATCATTCACAAGAGGCTCTTTGCAGTCAGTACAGCTTGCATCTACGCCCATTTCACAAATTGAACAACGATAAGTAGCCATCTAATATCTCCCAGTGAAGCGAATACATTCTCTAAATAATTTATATTATCGGATATTTTCCTGTAAGCAAACACAAATAGCTCATATGATCGCATTATAAGTATCAATTGATTTCCATCATCTTTACTCCAAGCATCAAGAAAATTTCAGATATCAGCAGTAAGCCCGCTGGCCTTACAAAGATGTGACTCGGAATTAAAGGACGGAACTTGAATGAATTCACGCGCAACTTTCAGGTCAGCCTTAAGAATAGAGAATATGGACATTGTAAAGAATTTTTGATCCTTTCCAAATCCATAATGGTGACTTTCTCTATAGTCGTCTTTTTCCTAATCGCAACTCCTGGACCGGGAGCCTTGTCCGCTGCAGGCGTAGGGGCGGCTTTTGGATGCAAATCTGGTATAGCTTATGTTTTAGGGCTATTTATAGGAATAAATTTGGTCTGTTTTGCTGTGATTTACGGATTCGCAGCAGTCATGTTTTCCGTACCTTATTTCCGGACTGTCCTCATCATTGGGTCGGCTTTATATTTATCGTATTTAGTGGCGCGAATTGCATTTTCAGGTGCAAAAATTTCCTTTACAGAAGTCACAAAACCACCCAGATTACTTTCTAGAGAGTTCCTACAGTTCATAAACCCAAAAGCATATGCAGTGAATACAGCACTTTTTTCAAGCTTTGCATTTTACCCCAGTAACCTAAATTTTGAAGTTATAGCAAAACTCGTTATAATGAACGCAATACGGTTTCCCTTAAATTTATTGTGGTTATTTGCAGGGCTTCGTCTTAACAACCTAAACTTAAGCGACGCGGCTGCTCAGAAGATCAACCTTATCATGTCGTTTAGTCTCTTTGTGGTCGTTGGCCTGTCCGTTTGGTCGATTTGGTAATTTTTGGTATGCAGGTTACCAAAATCTCTACTGTGTTAAGGAATTTTAATCGCCGTTAGAGCGAAAAGCTTGCAACTTAAATCACATAAGCAGCATGATTTAGGTTTTCCCCACCAAGACCTATTCAATAACATAAACAGTGTAATGTCTCATTTCACTTATGCACCCTATTTGTTTCACTGTTTGATTGACCCTTTGAAAGAGGTAAAAATTAAAGGACCCCGTTTATAATTTATATCAAACGATTAGGAAGCTGAGCGAGACATTTAACAAAGCCAGTACTGTAATGAAGATTGTCTGCCAAATTTAAGTCGAATGACAGTGAATTTTGGGCTCAAAAGTCACGCTCAAAATTTGACTCTGGGCTGGTGGGAGTTTAGGAGGCAGGCAATCATGGAAAGGTAATCAAACATGGCCAGCAGTAAGTCTCCCGATATCATATACACAAAAGTCGACGAGGCGCCACAACTTGCCTCGGCGTCATTATTGCCCATCATTCAAAGTTTTGCATCCGTGGCAGGAATTATATTCGGGGTAAAAGATATTTCACTCGCTGGACGTATTATTGCAGCCTTTCCGGAGCGCTTGACCGACGCCCAACGACAGCCTGATGATTTGGCTGAGCTCGGTGAACTGGTCAAACAGCCAAATGCCAATGTCATAAAACTGCCTAATATTTCGGCCTCAGTGCCGCAACTGATCAATGCAATTAAAGAACTCCAGTCTCAAGGGTACGATCTGCCAGACTACCCAGAAACTCCAAGGTCGCAAACCGAACAGACCGCGCGCGCGCGCTATGACGCGATAAAGGGATCCGCCGTCAATCCAGTCCTACGGGAAGGTAACTCAGACCGTCGGGCAGCTGTGGCTGTTAAAAAATACGCAATGGCCAACCCACATTCGATGGGAGTTTGGTCTGGCGACAGCAATACAAGAGTTTCGACGATGACGATAGGAGACTTCCGGTCCAACGAAACTTCAGTCACACTTACCGATGCACAAGCTGGCTCTGCGCGCATTGAACTTGTTGCGGATGACGGCACAACTACTACCTTAAAAGATGGGATTTATTTTCCAACCGGCACAGTAGTTGATGCCACTTTCATGTCGGTGAAGGCGCTTGAAATTTTCCTAAGCGAACAGATCGCCGTCACTAAGGCAGAGGGAACGCTATTTTCTCTACACCTCAAAGCGACCATGATGAAAGTCTCTGACCCAATTTTGTTTGGTCACACAGTCAAAGCTTATCTCAAACCAATTTTTGACTCTCACGGACAGGCTTTGCAAGCTGCTGGGGTCGATCCCAATTCCGGCCTTGGCGCGATGTTTAAACTTATTGGTGGGATGCCAAACGGTTCGACAATCAAAGCCGAGATTGAGGCATTATTGGCTGAGCTCCCAGCTCTTTATATGGTAAACTCAGACAAGGGCATATCCAATTTGCATGTGCCATCAGATGTGATCATCGATGCATCAATGCCGGCTCTGATCCGCGCAGGCGGCAAGGGATGGGGGCCAGATGGTAAGGAAGGGGATTGTAATTGCGTTATTCCAGACAGCTCCTATGCCGCGGTCTATGATGAAGCAGTGACGTATTGCAGAGAAAATGGTGCACTTGACCCAAGAAGTGTAGGGACTGTTCAAAACGTTGGTTTAATGGCACAAAAAGCAGAAGAATACGGCTCCCACCCAACAACATTTGAAATTCCCTTCGTCGGAACTGTACAAATGATCGCCGCCAATGGAGATATTCTGCATACCCATATTGTGGAAAAAGGCGATATCTGGCGCGCGGCCAGTACGCGCAAAGCGCCGATTGAAAACTGGGTGCAGTTGGCCATTGAACGGCAAAAAATCGAAGGATGTTCCGCGATTTTCTGGCTTGATGAAACACGAGCCCACGACGCAGAGCTATTGAAAATGGTAACCCCACTTTTGAGCGCCGCAGACACGGCTGGCAAATTTCAGATACTGGCGCCTCGCGAGGCAACACGCGCGTCCTTTGAGACTATCGGGCGCGGTGAAAACACAATTGCAATCACGGGCAATGTTTTGCGTGACTACCTGACGGACCTTTTCCCTATTCTAGAATTGGGTACATCGGCCAAAATGCTGTCAATTGTCAAATTGATGAATGGTGGCGGTCTCTTTGAGACTGGCGCCGGTGGATCAGCACCCAAGCATGTGGAACAACTGACTGAACAAAATCACCTGCGCTGGGATTCCCTTGGTGAATTTTGTGCCTTGGGCGAGAGCCTCAAGTATTTCGGGAGTGTGAATGGCAATAGTAAGGCTACTATTTTGGGGAAAGCGGTCGATGCCGCGACTCAAGGTATCTTGGACCACAATAGGTCTCCAGGTCGCAAAGTAGGACAACCAGATAATCGCGATAGTCACTTTTACTTTGCACTATATTGGGCTCAAGCCCTTGCAGCGCAAACGGATGATAGCAAAGTAGCCAATTACTTCCAGCCAATCGCTGAAGCTCTTTCAAACAACGAAGAGCAGATCATCAGTGAAATGCATGAGGGGCGTGGCAACGCCGTAGACCTTGGAGGATACTATCATACTGAGGTCTCAAAGACCAACACTGTTATGCTACCATCTGCAACTATGAGGCGAGTCCTCAGTACAACTTGAAAAAAATAAACACATTAGGGCTGAAGAATTTTTAAGTACTAAGCTACGTGATTGCCATTTTTAACCATGTGAAGGACGCATAGTTCCATAAATTAACATGTCTGGAACGCTAAGTAACCGTTGTCGAAGGTTTTGGGCGCTGTAATCATGTAGCATGGCAGACTGAAACTCAGTTTTAGGTTCTTTCGGCTTCAAATTTCTCTCAGACTTCTTCTAGTTTTTGATATCGAAATCAGGCTCTCGTGCTGGCTCAAGAAAGATCGATTCATTAGCAATCACCGTTTCAATTGCCAGTTTAACGTCTGAAATAATGGTGGATGGAATGACCAATGCACCATACCTATCCGCGTGAATAAGATCGTCTTGGGTCACTTTGATCCCCATGACATCGACTGGCGTCCCAATTTCAACCACATAGACAAATCCATGACTTACACCAATTGAGCCAGCAAGAACTGGAAAACCGTCGTCCAAGACATCTAGATCGCACATCACACCATTGGTGACCGCACCGCTGAGACCAAGCCCTTTGTGAACAGCAATATTCACCTCACCCAACCAGCCAACGATACAATTTGGAAAATCAACATCCTCAATAATTGCAGCAGTCGGGCCTTCGCCACCGGCCATTGATCGATAATAGTCCATGCGCCGGGCCCGGATCACATCATCAGGTTCTGTAGGTGGCGCTAATCCAGAGATTTTCGCAGTACGCGCGAACCCCACAATGGCCAGATCCCCTGGTTTGGAATGTTGCATCGGTCCACGGGTAAAGTGGTTGAACCCCCTTTCCCCTGCACCACTTCAATAGCGTTGCAAACCGTTGGAGTATCGACCTTTCTTAACATAATCAGCAGATCTTCAGGGATAAAGTTTTCAGCCATTCTTTCAATATCCTATTTTAAATGTGAAAGGCGTCTTATGCCTTCGTTTCTAGCAATATTTGCTTCCAGATTGCGATATCATCGAAAAGGGTAACTTCTCTGCGTAACCCACGTGGGCCAAATTCTACGTGGCTAACACCCATCACATGAATTTCTGCGCCCGTTGGTGGCCCATAGCGTCCCCATCCATCATGGCACCCCGTTAGAGACCAGCGTATAGCGCTGCGTGGACTTAAAAGTGGATCAGCGCGACCCATCTGATGTTCAATCTGAAAATGAGCTAAAGGCAAAGAACTACGCAGACCGTTCCAGAAAATATCTGCCTCGGCCCAACCATAGGCGTCGTGTGCACCTGGCAGTGAAAGATAACAAGCCCTATCATATTCTTCCGTTATAACCGAAAAATCAGTATTCATGATGCGCTGCAATATTGACGCATGCTTTTCACCCCATTCATCGCTGTTGCCCAAAGAAGTATATGGGCCTTGCACATCACTAGAAGGCTTTAGCGGCATACGCATATCGCCTCTGTCAATAATTGCTTGTGCCGCATACTTCGGGGTTTGGCCCAGTTGCCGTGCGATGGCGGCATTATCGCGTATGAGCCATTCATCCCAAACACGATTTTCGCGGCAGTATGTGTCTGCAATCGTACGAAATATCACCCTTATCCCAGTTTTAGGACCAAACGCACCACCGCAGTGCGTCGCGGTCGATAAGATGCGGTGCGACGAAAGAAACCCAGCCTGTTCGTCGCCACACCACAGAACATCTTCCCCAAGCAGCTGTCGGTCCGGGAACTCGGCAAGCGTTGCCATCGTATTGGCTTTTCCCACTTTATTGCCACGGTTTATTCCAGAGGGCGACCGAACTATAAGATCATCGTGATAATGCCAATCAAGCGCAGCAATATCGCGGCCTTCCCAGATCTGCGCCGTGCACTTTAAAATGTAATCTGGTATATCAGAAAATTGTTCCTCAAACCCTTTCATCGTGGCATCCTTTCCAAAAGCGATAAAATTGTAAAAATATTGTGTATTGATATCGAGTTAAGGTCTTCTGATGTCCAAATCTTGGCGATTTCAGGCAATTCTATCCCTACTAGAAGAGCGTTTGTAGTCGACCAAAGCCTCGAAGTGTCTTATTAGACACCAGTTGACAGAGTTCATTCAGACACAATTTTTAAATCACACTTATAAATCTCATCCACATCCAAATCATTATCGCAGTCGCTGGAATCCAAATCAAAGAGCGTAAAGGATAGCCCCCATTAAAGACCAAATGGTTAAAGAAAATATGATAAATTGAATGAGCAACTCTAAGATAGAAAAACCAATAGGCTAAGGTTACAAAATATGCGTCTACAGAGCCAGTCACGTAAATACAGAGGCAAACTGCATAGAATAAAACTGGGAACTCAAACAAGTTGGCTAAGTTTCGCTGCGCATTTTTTAAAAGAACGCTACCATGATCAAAAGGGGGATGCCGATGTTCTTCGCCATCTACCGCGGATGCCTTATTTATGTATATTTCTTTTAGCCTGATAGACGTTGAGACTAAGAATACGACCACCGTAAGCAGCATCATGTAGTACATTGGCATAAATATTTCTGCAGACATTGTTTTTCCTTAATCTATCAGCTTAATTTCACGGATAACATGCATAGGAAAAAATTACAGCTAAAATGGTTATCCCCTTGTATAATATTGCTAAAATTTGGGAGAGGTCTGTTTCTGAACAGACAGTCTAACATAATTAAGTTTATGCCATATTCAAATATGACGGCTGAGATAATTTCAGAGCAATTTTCCTCCCTCGGCTTTAGTCTTGTCAACGTGAATTTGACTAGAATAGTTTTTATAAATGGGGTCTAGATCATTATTTTAGCCTTTTATTGCCCGCAAAGTTTATCTGGCATTTTGGGAAAATCTTTTATTTTATGGTGCAATTTTAACCGTGTTTCAATATAAAAGAGAGAACTGAAATATGCTGAGGAGCAAAGTTATGCCTAATTTACCTGGAGCCTGCAACGAATGTGATTACTACAAGCCACGCGTGAAGGATGAAGGAACTTGCCTTAGATATCCGCCCCAAGTGTCCCTTTCAAGAGCTGGGTATCCGCTTACACACTGGCCTAAGGTTGAAGCGGATGAAGGGTGCGGCGAATTCAAGTAGCCGAAGTTAAATGCTTTATATCGAGAGATAGAGCATGCTCTGGAATCATTTGGTTAGCCCACTTTAGTTTGGCTGGGCCTCTTCTGTGAAAGCATTCAGCCATGTTTCAGACAAGCCACCGCGCAAGAATAGTACCTACCTTAAAAAAGGTCTTGGAATTCGGCAAATTCAAAAGCTATCGCAGGAATTTTAAATTAGCAATTTTATGCGCTCATTATGTTAAACTATAGTCAACTGGAAGAAGTAGCCTTGCAAATTATGCAGAGTTGCATTTTACTTTATACGATGGATAGAAATATTTTCCCAAGATTTTTGCTAAATATTTGGAAATTTTACTCCGGCGTAGGCCCCTTCAAATTACTGCGCCCTTTTTAATGGGCTTTTCTTTTGGTTTAGGCGCACAAAATTTCGCAAAACCTACACACTTTACTGAAAATTTTTTTGGTGCTTAGTGAAGTTACTTTTGCAATCCCCAGTTCACTGGCAGAGCTTGAAATAAGCTGGAAGGGAACTTGCTTATTCTTTCACTGGATAAATGATGGAGGCCCAACAGTTGAAATGTTGGTTTAACGGTTTTGAGAGTTCAATAATCCATTATAAGAAAAAGAAACATAGCAGCCGTATACATTAGTTAGTAGTCAACGTTTTTTTGTTTAAGGTTTCAAGCCTCTAGTTCACAGATTGTTTAGTCATTTAATCATATCAGTTTTGATCAGAAAGGGAGCCTATTAATCTATGCATCTGGAAAATATAGTTGCCCAATTCTGTTCACAGTATGCAACTGGGTTCTCCTCGTGATATTGACCCTCAGGCTATTTGCCAGACAGATAAGCGATTGCAGTCCAAAGACATACAAAGCCAACAACACTTTTCACACGACTTCTTTGGGGAGTTGGCATCTTTATATACATATTTAGACCTTAATAACTACAGAAACACGCGGATATCATAGGCCACCAGACTTTCCCATTTCTTAGCAACGTTGCATTGGTTACTACGTTCAACTAGCCTTCTGGGACTATTCCAAGCTGCAAAGAATGGACATCAATGTCATCAACTATAAATTAAAAATTTACGTACATTAAATCTAATGTTTCGTGATTATACCATTTCGACATAATTATGGCGAATTCTTCTCTATTAGACATCGCAAAATCCAAATCAAAAGCGCAATCTTCATTCAGATTATTTCTTATTCTTTCAGTGACTTTTCCAAAACGTCGGTTAAAACTGACGTGCTAGCCATTTACTATATTATTACTCATTTGACATGTTTTTTTAGTGTCAAGTGACTTTCCATTTAACATCAATATTTGACATTTTTGAGAAAGAAGAAGCATCAAACTGAGATATATCAGTCAATAAATGATTGTATCAAAGTGTATAAAATACATCCAAAAACAATAAAAAAACCAAAACAAATTAGGTGAGGTTCTAGTTTTTTATTGTTTAGAAGTGGTGAAATATATGGCCATATATATTTTTTTATCATAAATAATTCCTCAAATTTTGTCTGAGTTAACTGTCATTGTGCGCCCAATTTCTCTCTGAGATTTATCATCTAAATAACTCATTATATTAAAATCATTAAATATAAAACGTTTGCGAGAAACACTTAAGTTTCATCCAGTAGAGTACGTGCCCTGTCTACACTGACCGTCCCTTCCTTCACCATTGTATTTGCTATGGTCTCAATTTTCCGTCCTGATGCCCCAGCAGCAATGGCGATATTCCGAGCATGTAATGCCATATGGCCTCGCTGAATTCCTTCGGTTGCTAATGCGCGCAGAGCACCTAAGTTTTGAGCTAACCCCACTGCAGCTATCACTTCTGCAAGCTCTCCTGCTGAAGTGACATTGAGAAGTTTGATTGCAGCTTGCGCAGTAGGATGGGTTTTTGTAGCGCCTCCGACTAATCCAACGGCCATTGGAAGCTCAATTGTTCCAGCTAAGCCCTCGGACGAAAGTTCCCACCGACTCAAAGAACTATAGTGACCGCTGCGCGCCGCATATGCATGCGCTCCTGCTTCTATAGCACGCCAATCATTGCCAGTTGCCAAAACTATAGGATCAATACCGTTCATAATTCCTTTATTATGTGTAGCTGCACGGTATGGATCGATCAGTGCGAGTTCGCAGCATTCCAATATTCTCTTACAGACCTCGTTACCAGACAAAATATCCGTTTTAAATAAACGAGATGGTAAATCAACACTAGCACGGACTAACCGCAGATCTGCTAAATTGGATAAAATTTTCAGGCGAACTTCGCCGCCAGTAATAGTCCCAATTTTTGGAGCAAGCGCTTCCGCCATTGTATTAACTGTATTAGCGCCCATCGCATCTCGAACATCTACCAACAGATGTAAAACTAACATTGAGCCAATCGAGCTTTCTGTAAAAACATGTCCCTCTATATCCGAGCACCCCCCACCCAACCCCACAAGAAGGGTGTCACATGCATTAGCTTCAGCTATCAGCTCACCACGCGCCAGCATAACTCTATGCAAGGCCGCATATGGATCACTTAGGCCTAAAATTTGAATTTGCGCTCTCATGATTGGTTTTGATGCCTGCGCCTTGAAACCGCCAACTTTACGTGCCAAACCGGCCATATTTGAGGCGGCGGCAATTACTGAAGGTTCCTCGATTGCCATTGGGATAAGATAGTCCTTCTGGTTAATCGTGAAATTGGTGGCCACGCCTAAAGGGATTTCGAACTTACCAATAACGTTTTCAATCATCCCATCTGCAATATAATCAGCTAAAACGTTGTTCCCACTCAAGCTAATAGAATGCTTAGTTGTCAGTGAAGCGGCTTTCGCTATTTTACTTAATCGAGCCTTCACAGAGAGGCCCCGCAACCCCGGAATTCTCGAAAATTTATCACTAGAATTCGTCATCCTGCAATCCTATGAATTTATGAAACAATTGTCAGAATGACCTTAATGCATAACCATGTTTTTTCTACTGGAAAATCCAAATAGGGCTAAAGGATATTTTTATTTTAATAAAACATATGATTTCAATTAAACATTAACAAAACAACAAGAAAAATATTTATGAAATGAAGGCCAAAATCGAACCGCTTGTCCCCATCAAACAAGTAGCATAATAATACTCTTGATTTTATTGAGCCACTCTGTAAACCTACGGGGCTTATGTCTTTTTCCAAAGCTATTCTTGATTAAGTTTACAAACTTCCAACTACCGATCATATCCCTTCGTCGCTCGATAGTCCTCCGACGGTCTTTGAAGGTATGCCTGAGACAGTGTGCAGCAAGGCCATCAAAGTCTTTATTGAGTCATTTATTCGCAGCAGCAGGGGCATTAAAAGGTAGGCTGATTTTGTGATAAAACATTTTTCGTTCAAAACGCTAATACAACAAAACCGCATCCATAAAACAAACGTTTGGTTAGCATTTTTTGCTAAAGTCCACCCCCAGCTATGTGCCAAGAGCCATAAAGATTGCCAAGGTTGTCAGGATGGTTCGCATAAGGTTAATCATCCTTAACCTCTTTCAAATGTTGCCGGACGCTCCACATATCAATGAAAGTAATACAATTCACTGTCGCTGAACTTCTGGCTCTGTTCGAGGGTTGACTGCGGCAGCCTTCAGCTAGTATTTCAGGCATGCGGTCCTCCAATAAGTCTTAAAATTATTCAAAAAAAATATATAACAAAGATGGTAACGGCGGCAGAGTCGAAAATTGGAATGGTAAAGTAGGAATTTTGTATATCCTTGTCTATATCTTCAAAAATTAACGGAGTTAAATATGCCTGTTCGCATAAATGAGATCATACCGGACTTTATAGCTGAGACAGATCAAGGCCATATTCAGTTCCATGACTGGATTGACAGTTCTTGGGCGATTATGTTCTCTCATCCTCGAGATTTTACTGGGGTGTGCAGTACGGAAATGAGCGTGGTTGCTCAATTAAGCGACGAATGGGCAGAGCGTAACACCAAAGTGATCGGCATATCATCAGATTCCACAGATAGACACGCCAATTGGAAGCAAGACATAGAGGCACTGGCATGCTGCACAGCTGAATTTCCAATTATTTCAGACCAAAATTCTAAATTGGCGAATATCTTCGAGATGCTTCCAAAAGAGGCTTATGAGGTCGACGGTACTCTGAGTAGGGATGCTCGTACTCTGCGAGCATTGTTTATAATTGGGCCTGATAAAAAACTCAAATTATCAATGTTTTACCCCTCTTCCGTTGGGCGGAATTGGGCTGAAGTTTTGCGCGCACTTGACGCCTTACAGACTGTTGCCAAGCATTCAGTTGCAATGCCTGCAAATTGGGAACCAGGGGACGATGTAATTATCCCTTCGGCAGTCAGTGATAACGTTGCAAAAATCAAATTTGGTAAGATTAATACTTTGCTTCCGTATGTACGTATGGCAGAATTACCCAAATGATAGTTTTAAAAAAATGCTACTTAGCTAAATATAGCTAACGTAAGTATGCCAAAAAAAGGTCAATACACAAATGAGAAATTATCAAAATTAATATATAATACTCTTTGAGAAATTAGATCTTAACAAAGGGAATTTTGGGGCAGGTGCCCCTCGTAATCCTAAGGTATGATTTATTGGCCTTAAAGATGCCATCAATCGCTATTGACTTTTGCCTGCAAGCGTTCTCGCCAAACTATAAGCAACCCTCCTGCTGCAAGAAGTATTCCACCAGGAAATAAAGTAATCCATGGCGCCTCATTGAAAAAAAGCCAGCCTAAGACGAATGATAATGGGATACCAAAATAGCTGAATGGTGCCAAATTACTTTGTTCTGTCATCCGATAGCTGACAACCAACAGTAGCACCGCTGTACCGCCAAGACCCCCCATTAAAATGATCCAACCCATGTCGGTCGTAGACGCTACAGATCTAAATCCTCCCCAGAAATAGGCAATTAACGCTGCTCCTACTAAGGAAGAAAATGAAGAATACAAATTTACTACGGCACTTGGTACTTCGTTATCAAATAGGCGGGCTGTTACACCAACTAGGGCGTAGAATGCCGCCGCCGCCAAAGGGAAAAATGCGTATGGAGAAAAACCTTCAGCGCCTGGTTGCATAACCATGATGACTCCAATAAATCCAACTAAAACTGCACTCCAGCGTACCCAGCCAACCCGCTCCCCCAAAATTGGGATTGCAAGCGCGGTGGTAAATAATGCAGTTGCATAACTGATGGTAGATGCGGTGGCAAAAGCCATTAGTCCCAAAGAAATATAAAAGAAAAGCTGTGCAAACGTTACAATGGCACCACGCAAAAGAGCCAGTTTCCACTGGCGTATTTTTAAGACCTGACCTCCCAGACGCCATGCCCTAGACGACCATAGTGCTGCTAGTGTTGGAAGAAGCCCAAACAGATTTCGCCAAGCAGCAAGTTCCGCTGCTGAATATTCGTTTGATAGATGTTTTATAATTAGCCCCATCCCATCAAAGAGCGTCAATGCAATAAGACTCAAAATGATAGCTAGGCCGGTTCGATCATGGGTGTGCATAAGTTTCCACGGAGAAATTAACAATTTTCTCATCTTAATAAAAATACCTAGATAAAGATGTCAAAAAACGACTAAAATCTACTTCTGTAATTTCCAGTCAAAATTTCTTATTACGGTTGGCTTCGCCTGTGTGCCCGGGATCATTTTGAGTGACTAATTGTTAGGCAACGGTGCTTCCGCCATCGCTAAGTTATTTGGGGATCGGGAGGGCTAGTGTCCACAGGCTATTAAAAACAGGATAAAAAAAGTAACTACGACGTACGCACACCATTCTAATAACACCGCCACCCAACCCAACCTTAAAAAATACCATATGATACCTTTTTAGATTCAGTTCTGTTTGGCCAGGGTTTAGCGTGTAGGAATTAAGAGCCATATTGGTTTCTATAACTTGAAATCTATAATATTTTTGCTTTCTTAAAATTGATCTTAATGACAGTTCGACTCGAAAAAACGACTAAGTCTGTCGCATTTGGTAGTGCCTAATTATAAAAATTAATTGATGTATTTGAGATGCTTTCAACAACTAAATACACCGTGCCAAATCCAAGGCGCGCGTACGCCATGGTATTGATGCTAATTGGTTCTATAGTGATTAGT
>JAQWKM010000085.1 GCA_029247845.1 Paracoccaceae bacterium
CTAAAGCTCGCCTCACTTGAGATGTCTGAGCAGTATTTGCGCGAATTTTGCAATCGGGCATTTGCCGATGATAAGACTCTTGCAGCTTCTGCGCGGGCCGACATTATGGCGACGTATGACCGCGACCCTGCCTGCCATCGGTTTTTGCAGCCCTTGTTGTATTTTAAGGGATTTCAAGCCGTACAAGCATATCGGATTGCGCATTTCATGTGGATAAGTGGACAGCGCGACATTGCCTATTTCATGCAGTCGCGGGTGTCTGAAGTCTTTGGAATTGATATTCACCCCAACGCAAAAATCGGCCAAGGACTTATGATCGATCACGCGCATTCGATCGTTATTGGTGAAACCGCAGTTGTAGGGAACAACGTGTCGATGCTTCACTCGGTGACCCTAGGGGGAACGGGTAAAGAAGAAGAAGACCGCCATCCCAAAATTGATGACGGCGTTTTGATCGGTGCTGGAGCAAAAGTGCTTGGCAATATCCGTGTTGGGCATTGCTCTCGTATCGCGGCCGGGTCAGTGGTACTCCACGATGTGCCTGCCAAATCAACTGTGGCAGGTGTGCCCGCTAAAGTAGTGGGTGAGGCTGGGTGCACAACACCCTCTATTACAATGGATCAGTTATTAGCTGATGGATCAGTTATAAGCTGAAATTGCAGATATCACTCCAACGGCATATCAGGCCAGATCGTTATAAAATAAAGCTATGTTCAATAAAAAAGTCGCCCAGAGGGGCGGCATTTCTATTTATTCAATGCTGAAGTTCATACTACGAGGCTGATAGGGTTTTCTAGATTCTTGACAATTGCATCCAGTAATTGGGCCCCTAAAGCTCCGTCAACCGCCCGATGATCAACGGACATTGTCACCGACATAATCGTTGCCACAGTAAGATTTCCTTCCGGTCCAACAACTGGTTTTTTCTTACCGGCACCAACGGCCAGAATAGCCGACTGTGGCGGGTTGATCACTGCGTCAAAATTATCAATATCAAACATCCCCAAGTTCGAGATCGAAAAGCTCCCGCCTTGATATTCATTGGGCGCAAGTTTTTTGCCCCTGGCGCGCACGGCGAGATCTTTCATTTCAGCACTGAGCACAGAAAGTGATTTCTGATCGGCATCTTTTAAAACTGGTGTTACCAAGCCACCCTCAATTGCCACGGCGACAGCGATATCGGATGCTGATAGCTGCAAAAGACGATCTCCAGCCCAAACGGCATTAGCCGCCGGTGTGGATTGCAGCGCCATGGCACAGGCTTTGATGATAAAATCGTTCACCGACAGCTTGATACCGCGAACCTCCAATTGACCATTGGCTTGAGCGCGAAACGCCATAAGAGCATCAATTTTGATGTCACGACGCAGGTAAAAATGTGGAATGGTCTGTTTGGCTTCAGTCAGTCGCGCAGCAATTATCTTGCGCATTCCATCCAACGACACCTCGACCGTCTCACGGTCTTGATAAAGTTTCACAACCGCGTCACTCGTCATTGCGTTTGGAGCCGTTATTGCTTGGTTAGCTGATACTGAGGAAACTGCCGGCACGACAGGTCTGGCCGCTATGACATCGGCCTTTACAATCCGACCGTGGGGACCACTACCCAATACTTGGCTCAGATCTAGACCCTTTTCAGCCGCAACACGGCGCGCCAAAGGGGATGCAAAGACGCGCGCGCCACTCGCCGCAGGAGTAGGATTATAAACAGGCTTTTCAGCTACTGCAGCGACCTCGGGCGTGGCGTTTTCCTGTGAGGTATTAGCTATCGGTTGGGGCGACACAGATGCGTTAGACAGCTCTTCGCCATCTTCAAACAAAACTGCGATTGGGCTATTAACTTTGACATTCTCGGTCCCTTCGGGCACCAAAATTTTTTCGATAACCCCTTCATCAACAACTTCAAATTCCATAGTGGCTTTATCTGTTTCAATTTCGGCAATCAGATCGCCGGAAACCACACTGTCGCCCTCTTTTACAAGCCATTTAGCAAGAGTGCCCTCTTCCATCGTCGGGGAAAGCGCAGGCATTAGTATTTCTGTAGGCATGTCTCTCCCTCCCCTAGCGATATATCACGGACTTGACAGCAGAAACCACTTGGACGCTTGTCACGAGCGCGAGTTTTTCAAGATTTGCAGCGTAAGGCATGGGCACATCTTTGCCGGTGCAATTGATCACTGGTGCGTCAAGATAGTCAAAGGCACGTTCCATAATCACTGAGGACAAATGATTGCCTATTGAACAAATAGGGAAGCCCTCTTCTACTGTCACACAACGGTTAGTTTTCTGGACCGAAGAGATAAGAGTGTCATAATCAATAGGCCGCAGTGTGTGCAGGTCGATCACTTCGGCCTCGATACCGTCAGCGGCGAGCTTTTTTGCCGCTTCAAGAGCATGCTGCATGCCGATACCGAAACTGATAATCGTCACATCTCTGCCTTCCCGCCAGATCCGGGCTTTGCCAAACGGAACTGTAAAGTCATCCATGACGGGCACATCAAAATTGCGACCATACAGGATTTCATTTTCAAGAAAAATGACAGGATTTGGATCACGAATAGCGGTTTTTAAAAGCCCTTTGGCGTCTGACGCCGAATAGGGCATGGCAACTTTCAGACCAGGGATCTGCGCAAACCAAGCTGCAAAATCCTGAGAGTGCTGTGCACCCACACGCGCCGCCGCGCCATTAGGACCACGAAACACGATAGACGCGCCCATCTGACCGCCGGACATATAAAGTGTTTTCGCAGCAGAGTTAATGATCTGGTCCATTGCTTGCATAGCAAAATTGAACGTCATAAATTCTACAATCGGGCGCAAACCACCAAAGGCCGCTCCGACCGCGATTCCGGCAAAACCATGTTCGGTAATGGGCGTGTCTATTATGCGTTTATTGCCAAATTTCTCAAGCAACCCTTGGGACACTTTATACGCTCCTTGATATTCTCCAACCTCTTCTCCCATCAAATAGACCGTTGGATCAGAGGTCATTTCTTCTACCATAGCATCGCGCAACGCTTCTCGAACACTTTGCTGTTTAATTGGCGTCCCTTCAGGCCAGTCTGGACCGACCAGTACAGAGCTCATCACAGATTCAGCAGGTGCGGCAGGCGCAATTGACGCTGGCTCGATCTCAACCATTTGGCTTGGCACAGGTTGCGCGACAGCGACAGTCACATCGATATCAACGGCATCACTGCGTTCGCCCTCTTCCAACAACATAGCGATCGGCGCGTTTACTTGAACCGCTTTGGTCCCTTCAGCTACCAAAAGCTTACCAATGACCCCCTCGTCAACCGCTTCGAACTCCATCGTCGCTTTGTCAGTTTCAATTTCAGCAATAATATCCCCAGAGGCAACTATATCACCTTCTTTAATCAGCCATTTTGCCAAAGTACCCTCTTCCATCGTCGGCGACAGCGCAGGCATTAGAATTTGAATTGCCATAGTCTTAAACCTCTCGCGTTACGCGTAAATATCAGTCCAAAGCTCGTCCAAGTCAGGCTCTGGGCTTTCCTTGGCAAAGTCAACAGAGGCATTAACGATCGCTTTAGCCTCTTTATCAATTGCCTTAAGATCATCTTCACTTGCATGTTTACCAGTCAGCAAAAGTGATCTGACGTGTTCTATGGCGTCACGCTCTTCGCGCATTTTCTGGACTTCCTCACGGGTCCGGTACTTAGCTGGATCAGACATCGAATGGCCTCTGTAACGATATGTTTTGACCTCCAGAATATAAGGGCCCTTACCTGAGCGACAATGCTTAACGGCTCTGTCTCCGGCCCCTTTCACCGCCAATACATCCATGCCATCAACGGCTTCGCCCGGAATCCCAAACGCCGCACCACGCGTGTAAATATCTGGCGATGAGGTTGAGCGTTGCTGCGACGTACCCATCGCATATTGGTTATTTTCAATCACGAAAATGACTGGAAGCTCCCAAAGAGCGGCCATATTGAACGTTTCATAAACCTGCCCTTGATTGGCAGCACCATCCCCGAAATAGGTAAAAGTGACGCGGCCATTTTCCTGATATTTATCAGCAAAGGCCAATCCTGCCCCTAGAGGTACCTGAGCCGCAACAATGCCATGACCGCCGTAAAAGTGCTTTTCTTTACTGAACATATGCATAGAACCGCCTTTACCCTTGGAGTACCCGCCAACACGGCCAGTCAACTCGGCCATGACGCCATCAGGGTTCATTCCTGCAGCCAGCATATGTCCATGGTCACGATAAGATGTGATCCGTTTATCACCCTCTTCCGCAGCCGCCTCCAACCCGACGACCACCGCCTCTTGCCCAATGTAGAGATGACAAAATCCGCCGATAAGACCCATCCCATAGAGTTGGCCAGCTTTCTCTTCGAAGCGCCGGATCATCAGCATGTCTTTGTAATAATTCAACAGCTCGTTAGCCGAAATATTTGGCTTTGATGTCGATTTGCGCACCGCCATAAAGACATCCTCCCACAATTAGTTTAATATTAAACTATCCTTACCATGAAATAGTCCATGTGTGCGAGTAGAAAATGCCTAATATCCAAAATATCATATTTTTATTATTATCTATAGTTACTTATCGGACTACGATTTCGGAATTTCCTATGTAACCCAGCACATCTCGCGCTTGTTGATCGAGTAAATCCAAATCCAAAAACTCATCAGACATTCTACGCGTTGCATTCTCCATACGCGCAACTTCTCTCTCCAATGCATTTAATTCTTGTTTGAGTTTTACAGCATCACTTATAATTTCAGCGCGGCGGAAAATACCGTAGTCACCCTGAACAGCCGCAAAGGTAAAGTACATACCAATCCCAAGAGCAAAGCCAAATGCCACAAGCATGCCCCACCCTGGATATATGCGTTGAACTGTCATCACTGCCTCGTTTCCCATGTGACCTAGGATATAATACCACTATGTCACAAGAAAATGCGTTTGTGAATCCCCTAAGCCTTTCTAAATTAAAGTTCCTAAAACGCTCTTGAAGCTTGGCAGAGCCTCAGCTGCAACCAAATACTGACGCAGTGAAAATAGCCTGCACCGTAAGCTCCAAAGTCTTATCAAAATCACTATCACTCTGAGAGGTGCTAAGGCCTTCACTCAGCGCGCGGGAAAAACTCGCGACCATAGCGTCATTTTGAGATAATCTGGCATTAGCCTCTTGCCGTGAATAACCTCCAGAAAGTGCCACCACCCGCATGACATTGACGTTTGAACTAAGCGAAGCATATTGGTTAGCCTTTTCCGGCAGAGTCAATTTGAGTATGACTTTGGAGTCCACTTTAAGGTCAGAGAGATGCGAATTTAGGCTTTCTAGCAATATCTCTTCTGCCTCAGCCTTATGAGGGCTTCCAATGCTAATTTCGGGTTCGATGATGGGAACTAAATCGTGGTTTAAGATCTGATTTGCGATATCAAATTGTTGTCCAACGACATCTGCTATACCCGCTAAATTAGCGTGATGTATCACAGATCGCATTTTAGTTCCAAATATGTTAGCGGCCTTTGCCCGAGCCAAAAGCGCATTTAGATTTGGCACTGTTTTCATAAGCTGCACACCTTGTTTTTCATCGAGCAAACCTTTGTCAACCTTCAAAAAGGGAACAATTTGCCTGTCCTGCCATAAGAAATCTGCAACCGGTCGACCAGCAACTTCGCGCTTCATAGTATTTTCAAACAAAATAGCTCCAATCACGCGATCCCCTGTAAATGCATTAGACTGAATAATCCGACACCGCATCTGATGAATAAGATCGTACATCTGAGTATCATTTGCATATTGAGTGTCATCAACACCATAAAGGCTAAGTGTATTTGGTGTTGATCCACCACTTTGATCTAAAGCCGCCACAAACCCTGGCGCGTTTGACATTCTTTCAGCCTGTTCAACCTTGCTCATGGTAATATCCCTTTAAAAATTCAAGTCACATCGACAAAGCCAACAGGTTGCCAAGTACCTTTGAGAACTTGTAGGCCAGCCTAAAACAGCTTGTAAACAAGTTTAGCGCTAACGATCGCAAATCTAATCCAAGCTGGCGGTTTAAGACCTTTAGGCCTTTGAAAGGGCGGCAACTCCGGGAAGCTCTTTTCCCTCCATCCACTCAAGAAATGCCCCACCAGCTGTAGAGACAAAGCTAAACCCATTTGCCGCGCCAGACTTGTTCAAAGCGGCGACAGTATCCCCTCCACCGGCGACAGAGACCAATGCGCCCGCCTCAGTCAGGACAGAGGCTTTTTGCGCGGCGGCGTTCGTTGCGGTGTCAAACGGTTCAAATTCAAATGCCCCCAATGGACCATTCCAGATTAATGTTTTGGCCGCTTCAAAAACACGAACAATCTGCTCAATACTCGCAGGACCAGCATCTAAAATCATTGCGTCATCTGGACAGCCGTTCACCAGAAATATTTCATTTGGTGCGTTTGCTTCGAATGTGCGGGCAATCACCACATCATTCGGTAAAATAATTTCGCATCCGCATCCGGCTGCTTTGGCTAGGATGTCATTGGCGATCGATGTCATATCGTGCTCAGCAAGCGAGATTCCAACATTCATCCCTTTGGCCGCCAGAAACGTATTTGCCATACCGCCCCCAATGACTAAGTGGTCCACTTTCTCGATCAAATTACTCAGCAGCTCTAACTTTGTTGAAATCTTGGCACCACCAACAACGGCAACAAGTGGCCGGATGGGAGCTCCAAGTATCGTTTCCAAAGCTTTCAGCTCAACCTCCATAAGACGACCAGCGCAGGCATCTAAAATATGCGCCAGACCTTCTGTGCTTGCATGCGCCCTATGCGCCGTAGAGAAAGCATCGTTGCAGAAAATGTCCCCATTTTTTGCAAGCTTAGCCGCAAACTTAGGATTATTTTGTTCTTCTTCCGCATGAAAACGTGTATTTTCCAGTAGTAGGACTTGCTTAGGACTAAGTATGGTCGAAGCGACCTCGGCGGCCGGTCCAATGCAATCTGCAACAAAGATGACATCACATTTTAGTACTCTCTCCAACTCCGGAACAAGCCAGTTCAAGCTTAGGTCACGCTGGACTTGGCCTTTTGGACGTCCAAAATGGGCCAAGAGCACCGGATAACCTCCACGCCTCATGATTTCATGAACCGTAGGGGCAATTCTTTCTATCCGAGTCGCATCACTGACACGCCCGTTTTCCATCGGAACGTTGATATCTACTCTTACTAGAACGCGTTTCGCTTCTAGATTAAAATCGTCGAGTGTTTTTCGGCCCATGTCATCGTCCTTTCGGCAAATTTCAAGTTGCTTATTTCAACATCTGACCCATTTGGTCAACGGCAGACCTTGCCGCCTGAGAAAATCCAGCATAGGTATCCAATTAATCAGCGAAGACAGGAGAGTGAGATGGCCGAAGCCAATGATCCGGAAAACACAATATTTGTGGAATTGAAAGACGGCACTGTTGTGATCGAGCTTTTGAACGATATCGCACCCGGTCATTGTGGCCGGATGAAAGACCTTGCCAGAAGTGGTGCCTATGACAATGTTTGTTTTCACCGAGTAATTGATGGCTTTATGGCTCAAACGGGTGACGTCAAAAATGGGAACATGGAAAAAGACTTTGCCCTGCGGTCCGCAGGAACTGGCGGCTCTGACCTTCCAAATCTAATGGCTGAGTTTTCAGGCATCCCTCATGACCGCGGCACAATTGGCGCAGCGCGCAGTCAAGACCCAGACAGTGCCAACAGCCAGTTCTTTATCAATTACAGTGACAACCACTTTCTTAACCGCCAGTACACTGTTTATGGGCGTGTCATCGAAGGTATGGACCACGTGGATGCCATCGTGAGAGGAGAACCACCTGAAAGCCCGGACCGTATGATAAGTGTGAAAGTAGCTGCAGATGCGTAGATTAATTTTCATATTTGCCCTGATCGCAAGCCAGGCACATGCCTCAGGACTAAAGATTGAGATCGCAGGCGAAGGTGCTAATGGCGCGATCACCATAGACCTACTCGAAGAAACCGCACCGTTGCATGCAGAACGTATTACGGCTTTAGCGCGCGAAGGCGCCTACGATGGAGTGATTTTTCACCGCGTGATTAAAGGCTTTATGGCGCAAACTGGGGATATTGAGTTTGGCAAGATTGGCGCCGATACAAGTAGGGCTGGACAGGGTGGATCGTCTTTGCCCGATTTGCCTCAAGAATTTTCAAAAACATTGAAATTTGAGAAAGGCGTGGTTGGTATGGCAAGAACTTCGGACCCAAACAGCGCTAATAGCCAATTTTTTATTATGTTGGAAGAAGGCTACCACCTAAACGGACAATACACCGTGGTCGGAAAAGTCACTTCGGGAATGAATGTCGTAAGCTCGATCAAACTTGGCAATCAGCAAACTGGTGCAGTATTGGGCACTCCTGATATGATGAAAAAAGTATCCATTGCACCCTAAATTAGAGCTGAGCTGTCTAAAATTAGACGTGTAAGTTTTGCAATAAGGCACACATGGTTTTTAATGACCGTACTCTCCCGCTTGATAGTAGGGGAAGCTTAGTATTTAGTGTGGTACAAGACATAAGCGTTCCATCCCCTAAAGAAGTGTATTTACTGGCGTTCCTTCTGGTACAGAAACGCAGTCTGAGTGAGTCTAAAAAACTCCTTTAACTCTCGGAAAAACTCGACAAAAATTGAGCAGCTTCGATGGTATATCCTATAAAATAGACCCATTTCCAAGGCAGCACAGAGATTAGCCTAGTGCCATAAAGTTCGCATACCTACGCAACTGAAATAGTAAGTTTTTGAGCACTATCCATCCAGCTTTGGGTCGGGCGCTTGCGTTATAGACTCATTGTAAGAAACTGCTTTCCTAACTGCATTTATGTCAAGCTTAAGAGTTCTTTTTCTGAAGAGATCGCTGTTTGCGGAGAAATGTTCAAAACATCCACTTTCCTCTATCTGATCTGGCATTCTAGTTCTAGCACTGACGCCCAGCATGAAGATCGTTTCAGAATTAACTGCGCGCTTAGCTAATACAATTCTAGTGTTGGTAGTTTTCGCAATTTCAGGCTTTAACATCGGAATTCTTGTTGCAATCTATGGTCTTTGCGCGAGCCTGCTGGACAGCTTGAGCAGCTTTAACGGAGGGCGCGTGCCTACGCGCAGTGTTTTTGCTCTTGTAGGGCTTTGATTATATTAATTGTTGAATTTCTGCCCTTTATTGACTTTGCCGTTGGTTCTGCACTTAAATTTTTTAGTTTAGGAGCGCCTAACCTAGAGAACAATTCTAATACTCCTATGGTTTGCCGGACTTCTATATGTTAGCGCATTAGGGAAAGGTCCAAAGCGTAAAGAGCAAATCATGGAAAAGCCTAACTGGGTCATTGAGAAAGAACAGGCCAAAAAAGCAGCCAATCAGGAAACTGTCTGGCTGTTTGGTATCCACGCTGTAAAGGATGCACTCGCCAATCCAGCCCGCGAAAAAATACAACTTGTCGCGACGCGGAATGCAGTCGCCAAATTGGCAGATACAATTGCGGAAAGTGGTATTGAGCCCCAAATATGTGAACCTCGAAAATTTGCAGCGCCACTTGATCCAGGATCGGTCCATCAGGGGGCTGCCCTAGAAGTCAAAGTTCTTAACTGGGGCACTCTGGCCGACCATGCACTTGCCCCCGGCACAGGTGCACCAAGGCTTGTTCTATTGGACCAAGTCTCCGATCCACACAATGTTGGAGCGATTTTGCGTTCTGCTGAAGTTTTTGGGGCAAATGCAGTCATTGGCACACAGCGCCATAGCGCACCTGAGACTGGCTCTCTCGCAAAATCGGCAAGCGGATCACTGGAACGCCAACCCTATTTGCGGTTGCGAAACCTTGCACAAACTATTTTAGATCTCCAGAACATGGGCTATTTTGTTCTGGGACTTGATGGAACTGCTCAAGAAACCATCGAGCAAGCAATGGAAGGCCATTTTGACAAGCCCACAGCGCTTGTTTTCGGAGCAGAAGGTCCAGGCCTGCGCCAGCGCACCAAAGAAACTGTTGATAAGCTTGTCCGCATTGACTCCGCTGGCGGATTTGGGTCGCTCAATGTTTCAAACGCTGCAGCAGTAGCGCTCTACGCTGCGCAATATACATCATGAAGATAGCTGCGCCCAGCAAATAATGACTTTCAGCTGCTAAGCCTTTTCCAATAGCAAAGCACTCGCGTTTGAATTCGCCTTTGATTGGATGTACTGGTTATTTGTAATTTGAGTGTCCAACCTATTGGAGATCACTATGAGCTTTGAAGTCCCCGGCCAAGTTGAGACATCTTATAGCGATGTTATTTCTACAACTGAGGAAATTATAGAAGATGCAAGAAATGGCCGGATGTTTATTCTTGTTGATCACGAAGATCGTGAAAATGAAGGTGATTTGGTTATTCCAGCGCAGATGGCAACTCCAGACGCAATCAATTTCATGGCAACCTATGGGCGGGGTTTGATTTGTTTATCTATGACCTCTGAACGGATTGATCAGCTGGGCTTGGAATTGATGAGCGTTAATAATTCATCACGACATGAAACGGCATTCACGATTTCGATTGAGGCACGCGAGGGCGTAACAACTGGGATATCAGCGCACGACAGAGCGCGCACAATTTCCGTGGCCATTGATGCTGCAAATTCAGGATCGGATATTACCACACCCGGGCATGTCTTTCCCCTGCGCGCCCGCGATGGTGGCGTGCTTGTGCGGGCGGGTCATACAGAGGCCGCCGTAGATGTTAGCCGCCTAGCCGGGCTCAATGCCTCGGGCGTAATTTGCGAGATTATGAACGACGACGGGACAATGTCGCGTCTTCCTGAGCTGATCGCCTTTGCGCAGAAATATAACCTTAAAATTGGCACGATAAGCGATTTGATTGCCTATCGACGTCGCTATGACAATCTGGTCCGCGTTCAGGCGGAAAGTACAATCACTTCGGAATTTGGAGGAGACTGGCTAATGCGCATCTATGTGGATGAAACGCATGGTGATGAACATATTGTCCTGAGCAAAGGGGATATTTCTGGCGATGTGCCAGTGCTGGTCCGCATGCACGCTATGGATACGATGCTTGATATTGTTGGCATTGGCTTAAAGGGACGCACTGCTGAATTTGGGGATGCGATGCGTATGGTTAGCCAAGAAGGTCGCGGCGTCGTGGTTCTATTACGTGATACGTCTATGAAGTTGGGTGCAAGCGACGAAGTCTCCCCTAAGACACTGCGACAATATGGTCTTGGAGCACAAATTCTTTCGTCTTTAGGGCTTTCAAAGCTAGAGTTGCTCACCAATTCACCAACGCCAAAAATTGTGGGACTAGAAGCATATGGGCTTGTCATCGTCTCGACGCGCAAAATTTCAGAGTTAGGATAACCAATGAGCGGATCAGAAAACCACTACACACTTGAACGGCCTAATTTTGACGAACCCTTCAAAATCCTGATTGTCAAATCACCATATTATAAGGATATTAGTGATAATTTGCTAAAGGGTGCAAGCGCCGAAGTGGAGGCTGCAGGCGGCATTTGGGATGTGGTCGATGTCCCCGGTGCGTTGGAAATTCCTTCTGCGATAGGCATTGCTGAGCGGATGAAGGATTATGATGGCTATGTCGCTTTGGGCTGTGTTGTTCGCGGTGAAACTACACATTATGAGACAGTCTGTAATGATAGTTCGCGCGCGATCACATTGCTTGGACTACAGGGGCTTTGTATTGGCAACGCAATATTGACTGTCGAAAATAAACCTCAGGCCGCAGTGCGCGCAGATCCAAACACGCAAAATAAAGGCGCAGGTGCAGCCGTCGCGGCCTTGCATCTTATTGCACTGGCTCGTAAATGGGGATCAGAACGTAAAGGCGTGGGCTTCAAACCTGCGTTACATGAAAATTAGATCTCTGGTGAGAGAGTTTTATGGCGGATGACAGTGCCCTCTCGGGCAATCAAAAACGGAAAATGCGATCTGCCAGCCGTCTTTACGCTGTGCAGGCACTGTTTCAAATGGAACATTCTGGACAGACAACTGAATCCGTGCGCATCGAATTCCTCAATCATCGTTTTGGGGCAGATTACGATGGCACAAAGTATGAAGAAGGTGACGCCGATCTTTTTGCAAAAATAGTTGACGACGCCGTCAACCATCAAGCCCAAATTGATCAGCTGACTGATAGAGCATTAGTTGCAAAATGGCCTTTGGGTCGTATTGACCCAACGCTACGTGCCTTGTTTCGCGCGGCTGTCGCCGAATTCCTCGAAACCGCAACACCACCAAAAGTAATTATCGTGGAGTATGTCGATGTGGCAGGAGCCTTTTTCCCTGGTGGCAAAGAACCAAAATTTGTAAATGCGGTCCTAGACCATATCGCCCATGAAGTCAGAGCAGACGAATTTTAAAGATCCACGCTACGTCAAATTAATGCGCTCCATTATCACAGCTGGTCTAGAGTCAAATTTACTGCGTCATCTCGCAAACCAATGCCAGTTTTTTATGCCAACGGCTATACACAAAAAATATATCAGACGGACTAAGTGGCTACATCTTGGCATATCTTTGGTCACAACGTGCCGCCAATATCAGATCGTTCAAGTGCAAATTCGCTATTTTATGGCTCCACCACTGCACCCCTACCCGTCCCCATTCCGTAGTAATTGCGGGGTGATGTCCCTCTTGCTCTGCGATTTCACCAACGAGATTTGTAAACCGAAGTGCATCTGCAAAACTACTGAATTTATATACTTTTTCAATAGACTTTACGGTGCCCGTAACAACCAAAGACCATTCAGGGTTATCAGTCAAAAACATATCAATCTCGCTTTGTGTGGCAGGCTTGGCATCAGGTTGACACGCAACACATATCTTTTGAGCAAATTTGGTCATTCTAGCTTCCAGCATAAACATTTCTACATCTAGTTCGTATATTCACGATAGAAGCAGATAAAACAATAGCTTTGCGTTTCGATGGCAGTTTTTGTCAATCACTTATCTTTATCAAACTGGCTAAATATTTCTCACGGTAAGTCTATGAGACAATCTTTTCGGTCGAGCTTGATGTCATCATTCAAACCCGAAGAAAGCCTTTGACAGTCTTTTTCTCTGATCTGCAGGGGTTTACCGAATTAAGAGAATTAAAAACCAGAAGCGCTGCCCCATTATTTAACTGAGATGTCAAATATTGCAATCCGCGGGGGTGGCACAATCGACAAGTTGATCGGTGACGTAATCATGGCGTTCTTTGAGGATTCGTTCAGCAGGGGATAACGCGAAGACGCCATCGCCTGTGTTTCGATGGCCCTAGAAATGCTGGAAAAATCGAAGCCATTGGTCACCATTGGCGGGATCGCAGTTTGGCAAGTACGCTCATTACAAGTATGGATATTCACACTGGGGCATGCACAGTGGGGAACTTTGGCTCCAAGGACCGATTGAACTATACGATAATTGGGCATGGCGTAACTCTCACATCGCGGCTAGTGTCAAATTCACAGCCAAACAAGATCTTGATCTCCGAAGATACTCAATTGCTCATAAAAAGCCACATCGTATGCGAAAAGTGCGAGCCGATTTTGATAAAAGTAATTTCCTATCCTGCGTAAACTTATTAGGTTGTAAGCTTCATCGACCTAGATGCGTGCAAAGCAAGCTCAATAGAAAAATTTATGCTTAGCCTGTCTCTATCATTTTATCCATCAGCATTGTAACATAACCATGCCGATATAAAACTAGTTGCGGATTTTATGAAACGGCTGACTACTACGAAATAGGACCAATTAAACTAATCCAAATACCAAGAGCAATCTGCAAGTTTTAGGGCAGCGCCAAAAGACCAAGGTTTTCAATTGCTTTTTCCGCCCATTCATCCGCGCCAACAACTTCGCGGTCACAATCCTGTCGGTCAACCACGCGCTTAGCCCCCAGTTCCGCCATCCGCGCATCAACCTTTTTGCCCGCACCGCAAAAATTGAAATAAGAGCGATA
>JAQWKM010000096.1 GCA_029247845.1 Paracoccaceae bacterium
CAAGTCGTAGGACCTTCAAGTTCAACAGGCTTTGGAGGTGATTTTGAAATTTGCCAAATAAGTATCACTACAAGGAGCAGGTTAATAACCATAAGAAAAATGGGAAATGAACGCGGTTGCATGCTGTGTCCGACAATCATCGGTGGCGATAACTTCAGCTGCAGAGCAAGATATACGATTATCACTGAAAAAAGTGCGATAATCCCGGGAACAATAAATGGGCGCATATTATTCGGTCCTTTTATACTGGTCGACGGCTTCCAAAGTTGGCTGTGCCGCCGATCAGAACTTTTTTAGATCGTTTATTCCATCAAGCCCATTTCTTTAAGAGCTGGCCCAAACTCACCAACCATCATCTTGATCTGCTCACCCCACGCGCCCGAAGCCATCGGAGAACTATTATCGAGACCAGAATTCATGAGATATGCCTGATAGAGGGAATGTCCCATCGCCTGTATCATGGCAGCTTCTAGCTCCGCCCGACGCTCTTCTGACACACCGGCGTGTGTTACAAAGCCACGTGTAGTTGACAAAACAAGATCAATACCCAGCTCTTTCGCAGTTTTAGCAGCTGGGATAGGATCCATACGGTTCTCGCCCAAGATAACCAATGGACACAGATCGCCAGCTTCGATTGGTGCTGATGCTTCTGAAAGATTCAACGTACCGACATCTACTGCTCCTGCGACAACTTGCGTGGCCAGCTCACCAACGCCACCAAATGGAATATATGTTGGCATTGGTTGACCTGTTCTTTTCGCCCATAAGTAAACAGTCAGATGGTCGATTGTTCCCGACGACGTACCACCGAATTTCATTTCATCGCCATTTTTCATTCCAGCAACAAACTCTTCAGGCGTTTTGTATTTAGATGTTTTACAATTCACCATCAAAATTTGTGGGTCATTTGTACCACGCGCGATTGGCGCCATATCTTCAACTGTTAAATCAGTCATGCCTTTGGCCATTGCGATCGCATGCCCAACAGTGAATGTAAGTACAGTGTTCCCATCGGCAGGACGAGAATGGAAATACTGCATTGCCGCCGCACCGCCGCCGCCGCGCTTATTGACAACAACCATGTCCTGTTTCAGATGACGACGCGTCCGAATCATCATCATTCTTGAATTAACATCTGTACCGCCGCCGGCACCGGCATGAGTTACCACTTCAACAGTGCCTTCTGCAGCAGCAACTGGCATGGACGACATTGCAACGACACCCGCGATTGACAATAAGCTTACGCCTACTGAGACAATTTTTTTAGAACTAAACATTTTATTCTCCCTGAGTTCAGCCATTTTATTTACAGATTTTTCACCTGTTGGCCTTGCCTCAAATTCTTATTTCATGATCAAAGTCACAATATTTAAGAAAGGTTTACAAGACAAAACCTAAGCAAAGCAGTTCACCCTAACCCATCAATTAAATTTGGTATACAAAATTCTGACATAACATGAGAAACAAATACTCTAGTATTTTGATAGGACCAAAACTAGAAAAATCTATAATTCAAGCGTCTAGTTAATCGAAACCCCAGCATCTTTGGCGCGCGCTATCATATAATCCCGTCCGATTAGCATATCGTCAATGCTTCCAAAGCCATTTGTATAATGGCCCTTATACCCCAGACCCTCAATCTTTTTGAACATGGCACCAAAATCAATCGACCCCTCACCGGGCTGTTGATGGATTTCATATGACCCGTTATTATCGGCTAGACGGACTTCGTGACACAGCGAAAAATCCATTGCATCAATAAACTTTTCGATCCCGACGCCCGGCAAGAAATGAGCGTGATTTGCCGTAAATGACCATCGCAGTGCTGGATTTTGGATTTCGTTAAAGAAATGCATGCACTCTGCCGGGGTGACAGGCATGTAATTGATTTCCGCAAGAATAGGTTCCCAATTCAAATTTTCCAACAAGAGAAGAATACCTTTGTTCTGGGCATAATCTGCAATTCGAGAAAGACGCTCTATCGATGTCTGCATGCGCAAAGACCGACAGTTGGTAAAATGATAACCACCATGCACGACGATCCATCCTGCTTCTAACTTCACCGCTAAGTCGATGTAAGCTTTGAGATATTGATCAACAGCGTCCCGGCAAAACGGAGAAAACTCTGCAACGTTGACGCCAGAGAGCGTGTGAAGCCCTAGGCCAATGTTATGCTGATCTTTAAGCTCGCAAACTTTGCCACATCGCTGGTCATCAAAAGACTCAAGTCGATTTGGATCTATATCTGTCTGCACATCTATAAAGTGCACATCATTGACTGCAGCCCACTCAAGACCCTCTTCAATCGATACTCTACGGCCTATATCAATGCCGATGCGTTGCTTTAAACTTAGTTTCTCCATACATAATCCTAAGGTTTTTAATCTTGTTTATATAACGCTTACTTACCTTTAAAATTCGGTTTGCGTTTTTCCATGAATGCGCGCCGACCCTCGATATAGTCTTGGCTATCAAAACAGTCTTTTACCAAAGCTTCAATATGGTCAAGATCACGTTCGGCTTCTAGTTTAATCAATTCTTGCGTTATTGCCTTTATCGACCCCAAAGTCAGAGGTGCATTTGCCGCTATACGTTTTGCATAATCATCGACGAAAGACGAAAGCATTTCAGGAGGCATGACACGGTTTATAAGTCCCATATCATAGGCTTCCAATGCACTAAACTGGCGCGCGGTAAAAAAGATCTCTTTTACCATTGATGTTCCAA
Organism: Paracoccaceae bacterium; assembly: GCA_029247845.1. Lineage (GTDB taxonomy): Bacteria > Pseudomonadota > Alphaproteobacteria > Rhodobacterales > Rhodobacteraceae > LFER01. The sequence continues at coordinate 2,728 of JAQWKM010000096.1, forward strand.
CGAGTTCTGCAAGGCGCTTGACACCAACAAAACCATAACCAACCCCAAGTTTTGCAGCCGGTACAGCAAACCTGCTACGATTTTCGCAAATACGCAAATCACACGCCACTGCAAGTCCTAGTCCGCCACCGATGCAAAATCCGTTTATCTTTGCGATTGTCGGCTTGGGAAAATTGAAAACTGCATCATAAAATTTTGCTGTTGCCGTATTATAAACCTGAACTTGATCACCACTAGAGCGTTCATTTTCAAACTTTGAAATATCAGCTCCAGATGCAAAGGCCTTTCCACCAGCGCCCTGTATCACCAATAACCTAGCCTGTCGATCCTCAGCCATTTCATTGACCCGTTCTGCGGCAGCTTGATACATATCTAATGAAATTGCATTGTGACGCTCTGGATTATTGATTACCACATGGCCAACATTTGCAACAACGCCCGACAGAATTTTACCCTCTGCCTGTGCTGCTAAATCAGATAAATTCATATTACGCCCTTTTCATTAAAATACAAAATTTCATCCTCGTTAAATCCAAATTCTAAAAGAATTTCAGATGTGTGTTCGCCCTTTTTTGGAGGCGGTCGGCGGATTTCAGCGGAGGACTCGCTCATTATAATAGGCTGACCCACAATCTGAGACGCTCCTCGCTCTTGGCTCACCATATCACGCGCGATCCCAAGGTGTTCAACCTGTGGATTGTCAAAGACTTTATCGATCGTATTTATTTCCCCGCATGGGACTCCAGACTCGTTAAGACGGTTAATCCAATTGTCCGTGGTATCTTGGCCAGTATTTTCATTTATCAGAGCATTAAGGGATCTTCGATGTGTGCTGCGTGACATGCCTTCATCATAAATATCTGCGTCCAATCTTGGATCTGCCAAAGCCCCTTTGAGTCGCAACCATATGTGCTGACCAGCAACCGCAATATTGATATACCCGTCTGACGTTTGAAAAACACCCGTTGGGATCGACGTGGGATGATCATTGCCTGCTTGTTTGGGAACGTCTCCATCCATCAGCCAGCGAGCAGCCTGAAAATCGAGCATGGCAATTTGTGCCTGTAGCAAAGAGGTCTGTACCCATTGCCCTTTACCGGTTTTCTCCCGACCCAGTAGGGCCAATAGCACCCCTTGCGCGGCAAAGCCGCCGGCGGTGAGGTCGGCTATCGGAATACCTACACGCATCGGACCTTCGCCAGGTGCTCCAGTGATTGACATTAACCCCCCCATACCCTGTGCAATCTGATCAAATCCGGGTCGCTCTGACAAAGGACCATTTTGCCCAAAGCCTGAGATTGACGCATAAACAATGCGAGGGTTTAAGGCTTTGATGGTCTCATAGTCGATACCTAGTCTGAACTTTACATCAGGTCGATAATTTTCGACGATAATATCAGCATTCTTTGCCATTTTCTTGAAAATTACCAAGCCGTCTGCACTTTTCAAATTGAGAACCATAGACCGCTTATTGCGATGCAAGTTTTGGAAATCCGATCCCTCCCGCTTACCACCCATATCAGCCGCAGCGCCGTCAGGTGTTTCTATCTTTACAACATTGGCACCCCAATCTGCCAACTGTCGGACACAAGTTGGCCCCGCACGAACCCGGGTAAGGTCAAGCACAGTCAAGTGCGATAAGAGGTCACTCGCAGGATCGAAATTCATTTTAATCCCCATCTCGTTTTAACGTTAACAATTCAAAGGTCTTACAAGACCAAATTCAGACTTATTTTATAGATTTAGAGGGGATACCCTATCCATTGTCAATTAACTTTAAACCACCTGTCACCGTTATGCGTCCAAACCTTAAAACCAAAGATTTCTTGCCATTCTCAAAATGTCTTAATCCCATAAGTGCGTATCAAATCCCAAAGCGCAACACCACCTATTACGCTTTACAAGCTTTAAAAATTAGGATTGTTATCGACTAAATCTTAAACTCATCCGCAGGATTGAAGGTGGAGACAAAGCACATGGCAAATTATTTATATGATGGCGTTTTTGCAACTTTCGCAAAAAGCTCCAAGCCGTTTATAATTACGCCATCTGGAACCATAAGTTATTCGGAATTTAGCGCGCAAACCAACCGCATCGCAAATTGCCTAATTGCAGCAGGTGTCGCACCGGGCGATCGCGTCGCAGTTCAGGCCGAAAAGTCGGTCACACAGCTCGCACTATATGCCGCTACGATAAAAGCTGGCGGAGTGTATTTACCTCTCAATACAGCGTATACGCCACTCGAGGTTGATTACTTTCTAAAAGATGCCAAGCCCACAGTGATTGTCGTGAGCCAAACGTCCCAAGAGGCCATTGCCTCATTTTCTAGGGCTCTGAAGGCCGTTTTACTGACATTAAACAAAGATGAAACAGGCACCTTGCAGGATCAAGCGATTGACGCATCTGAGCAGTTTGATGCAGTCGCCCGTGATAGCGAGGATCTTGCTGCAATCCTTTACACTTCAGGAACAACAGGCCGATCCAAGGGTGCACAAATTTGTCATCGCAACCTTGTGTCCAATGCACAAGTTCTGACCGATACTTGGCAATTTTCAGGCGATGACATACTTTTGCATATGCTTCCCATTTATCATACCCATGGCCTATTTGTCGCCTGTAACTTGCTTGCCATGGTGGGCGGCAGCATGATATTCTTGCCAAAATTCTCTGTAGAAACAGCTTTGACTTGGATACCACAAGCCACAACAATGATGGGCGTGCCAACGTTTTACACACGACTTTTGGATGATGAAAAATTCACTAGCGAGGCCACAGCGCATATGCGCTTATTCATATCCGGATCTGCGCCTTTGCTCGCAGAGACGCATAATCGCTTTGAAGCCAGAACTGGGCAATTGATACTTGAGCGTTACGGTATGACCGAGACCAATATGAACACATCTAACCCCTGTGATGGCGTGCGATTGGCGGGCACTGTTGGCCAGGCTCTGCCTGGTGTTGATCTCAGAATTGTCGATGCGCAGACTGGAAAACCGGTCCACACTGGCGAGATTGGGATTATCGAATTAAAAGGGGATAATATTTTTCTTGGTTATTGGGGAATGGCAGAAAAGACTGCCGAGTCGTTTCGTGAGGACGGATATTTCATTACTGGTGATATGGCGCATCAAGATAAGAATGGATATGTGACGATTGTTGGTCGAGACAAAGACCTCATCATCTCGGGCGGTCTGAACATATATCCCAAAGAAGTCGAAGCCTTGATTGACGAGCTTGACGGTGTTGTTGAGTCGGCGGTTATTGGTGTGGCTCATAAAGACTACGGCGAAGGCGTCGTTGCCGTCGTGGTGACAGCAGATAAGACACTTTCACTAGAACAGATTACAGAGTTCCTAAAAGACAAAATCGCAAAATTTAAACAGCCAAAAGCAATCTTTTTTGTAACATCGCTGCCAAGAAATGCGATGGGCAAAGTCCAGAAAGCAGATCTTCGTAAAACATATGCGAACTTATTCAGTGCCTGACCCTCACCCGGTGCAAAATACATCGCCTAGGCCATTATTTTTTTCTCTCGCCATAAGATGAAACCTGAGGACAGAATGATGACTGCGCTTCCCAAAATAATAATTGGGGTTACGCTCTCATCAAAAAATACGACGCCCGCAGCTATGCCAATAGGTACGGACAGATAGCGGAACGGCGCCAAAAAGGTGGCGGGGGCCAACCTGTGGCTAGAAGCAATAAAATACTGCTGAAAACTGGATAAAACTCCGACCATAATAAGAAGCATAAGATCAATCCGTGTGTTTGGTATAATATCGCCTTGCCACCAAAATAAAGCTGCAAATAAAATTGCGCCTGTCGTATTATACCAAATCGCAGTGCTTGCTGGATTGTCGCTTTGCCCAAGCTTGCGTAGCATAATCATCATTACGGCACCAAAAAAAGGGGCGCCTAACCCAAAGATTACCCCTGCAGGCGACCATTCAGAGGAGCTGGGGTTCAGCAAAATAATCGCACCACAAAAGCCAAATAAAATAGCAAACCAACGGCGCTTTCCAACATATTCCCCCAACATAAGGGGAGCCAAAAACGTGATGAACAACGTAATCATTTGGAGCAATGCTGTCACTTTAGCCAACGACATGATGTCAAGAGCAGCGTAAAAACAGCTCAAACTGCCCAGGCCGGCCACTATACGCATAACCAGCGCCTTAAACCGTTTCACAACAAGGGCTTGCCGCCCCCTTTGCAAAACAGCAGTGAATGCCAAAAGCGGTAGGCAAAATATATAACGGAACATTAATATCGTTACCGTGCTAAGGTCCGATGAAATTTGTTTCACCAGTACTGAGATGCCAACCATTAGAACAATCTCAGCAAGCGCAATTGTTAATCCAAGAGAGAGATTTTGATATCTATCCTCAGGATTAGATGGATTTGTCATTTTTCAGAACACATTTTTTGCATCCGACACCGCATGTTCCATGCTTTGAAATAAGTATGACAATTTGCTATTCATCAATTTTGAAATGCTCAAGATATTTCTCCGAGATGCTAATGCCCAACCCGGGAAGATTATCATCGAGATCAAGGAAACCGTCTTTGGCGTCTGGATCACCCTCAAATATATAATAAAATAGTTCGTTTCCAACTTCGACATCGAATACTGGGAAATATTCACTTATGGGACAGTTGAAATTTGACATCGTCAGATGGTAGTTATGCATTTGCCCTGCATGAGGGATGACCGGAATTTGATGCGCTTCGGCAACTGCATTAATCTTTGTGGCTGCAGTGATGCCCCCGACGCGGTTGGTATCATATTGCAAAACACTGACTGCTTTTTCCTGAAGGAGCTGCGCACACCCCAACAGCGAAAATTCATGTTCTCCGCCCGAAATTGGTATGGGACCTTTATTTAATTCCGCATAGCCACGGACGTCGTCTGCAATCACGGGTTCCTCTAACCAGCGTGGCTCGTATTCGACGAGTTTTGGGATCATGCGCCGCGTGTAATCCAAGTTCCAGCCCATATACGCCTCGACCATAAGATCGCGGTCGTACCCTATGACCTCTCGCACAGCGGCAACCCTTTTAAGATTTTCACGCATGCCGGACATTCCATCTTTGGGCCCATAGCCGAAACGGGTCTTGAAAGCAGTGTAACCATTTTTCATCGCCTCAGCCGCCTCGGCCTGCATAGCGTCAATCGTGCTCGCGTAAAGTTTCGAATAGTAGACTGATATTTTTTCTTTCGTGCGGCCACCAAGTAATTTGAACACGGGTTTGTTGCTAAGTTTACCCATCAAATCCCAGATTGCGATATCGATGGCCGAAATAGCCACCATACCAATGCCTTTTCTGCCCCAAGCATGCGTACGACGGTACATTTTTTCCCAAATATAGGCGTAATCAAATGGATCTTCACCAATAACTAGCGGAGAGTAATAATCATCTATTGCTTTTTTCACCAACGACGGTGCCAGCGCCGCATTTCCAATACCTACTGTTCCACAATCTGTTGTAATTTCGCAAGTCAACCACTGATGGAAACGGAAAGAATGCATGGCGTCCCCTCTATCCCATAAAACATCGGATGCGTTCGTACAAAAATTACCTTGGGGCGGCACCGTTGGCCCCTTCCAATTCCATACACGCGTCTTGATAGAGATAATATTAGTCATTTTTTATCAGTCCCTTTTATTTGCATAGCCGGACGTTTGTGATTTAGTATATCGTTTCTTCATACTATGTATCAATTTGAAAACTATTCATAAAACTAAATTTTAATTTTAAATTCGCAAATTTAGATAGCTACAACGGCGTTGTTTATACGCTACTTTTCTTTATCCCAAATACTATTTTCAAAACGCAATTCTGAGTGACCATTGCAGTCTGGTTTGCTTCTTAATACTTGCTTGGCAAAAGAGCTTATTTATTAAGTATGTCCATTGCAGCACCAACGCCACCGCGACTATGTGGAACATTACTTTTTTTCAGACCCATCTCTACACCTGCTAGTGTCGCCACCAGCATAAGATCATTAAAATCGCCTAAGTGACCGACCCTAAATACTTTATCTACAACTTTTGATAGACCATTACCCAGAGAAATATTAAAACTCTTTAGAGTTAACGCTCTGAAAGCATCAGCACTACAGCCCTCCGGCATCACAACGGCAGTCAAAACACCACTTTCCTGTCCCTGTTTTGAACACAGCACTTCAAGCCCCCAAAATCTAACAGCGGCTCTCGTGGCAGCACCATGACGAGCATGACGCGCAAAAACATTTTCCAGACCTTCTTCGTGCAGCATATCTATAGCTTCATTTAACCCATAAAGAAGATTAGTGCTCGGCGTATAGGGGAAATACCCCTTTTCATTTGGGCCAACCATATCCGCCCAATCCCAATAGGACCGCTGAAGTCCAGCCATTTTATTCGCGGCCATTGCCTTTTTACTCACAGCGTTAAACGACAAACCTGGCGGTAGCATAAGTCCTTTCTGGGATCCGGAAATTGTGACATCTACCCCCCATTCATCATGCTCGTATTCAAGCGAAGCAAGGCCAGAAATCGTATCAACCATAAATAGAGCAGGATGATTTGCGCGGTCAATCGCTTTACGTACGGCCGCCACAGGCGACACTGATCCTGTCGAAGTCTCGTTATGGACGACGCAAACAGCCTTTATTTCATAAGCGTTGTCTTCTGATAAATATGTCTCAATCTGATCAGGATCAGCCCCACCGCGCCAATCGCCTTGGATGAACTCGGCCTTCAGTCCAAGTTTGTCGGCTATCTTTTTCCACAGAGTAGAAAAATGCCCTGTCTCAAACATTAACACGCGATCACCAGGTGAGAGGACATTCACAAGTGCCGCTTCCCATGCCCCGGTTCCAGATGCCGGATAGATGACCACATGTTCTTTCGTCTTAAAGATTGTCTTCAAACCACTTAGAGCCCGTTGCCCAACTTTTGCAAAATCTGGCCCACGGTGGTCTATCGTCTGTCTTGAAATTGCGCCCAAAATTCTTTCAGGAACTGCACTGGGTCCTGGAATTTGCAGAAAATGACGGCCAGCATTTCTCATTTATTCTTCCTTAAAACGATTTAAATTGCGGCATATTGGCAAGCTTTGCCAACCGCGGTGTTGCATTTTCTTCGGCGTAGCTTAGGTTTGGAATCAAAAGCAAGTCAATGCAAATTGCCGTCATTATCCCCTGTAGTGCATTGATTTGAAAATAACAGGTTGAAGCACTAAAATGTCAGAACTGTCTAATATCCTTGCTTCACGCGTCCAAGGTGATGTCCTTTTTGATAATTTTTCAAGAGCGCGTTACGCGACTGATGCATCGTTCTATCAGATGATGCCATTAGGAATATTATCACCTAAATCAGAAGACGACATACGCGCTGCAATAGACATTGCAAACGAACAAAGGATTCCAATTCTCGCGCGTGGAGGCGGCAGTTCGCAATGCGGCCAAACCGTTAACGAAGCCTTGGTCCTAGACAACACACAATATTTTAACGACATTTTAGAGCTGGATGTCGAAAACCAAAGATGCGTCGTTCGCCCAGGCATCGTTCTCGACGAATTAAACCAGAATTTAAAAAAGCATGGGCTTTGGTTTCCAGTGGACGTTTCAACAGCGTCTAGGGCGACAATTGGCGGTATGACTGGTAATAATTCCTGTGGCGGAAAATCACTGCGCTATGGCAAAATGCGCGACAATGTTCTTTCGATTGATGCATTTCTGGCCAATGGTAGCAAACATCATTTTGGAACCCAAGAAATCCACACTACTGGCCAATATGCAAATATTTCAAGAGACTTGCTTGAATTAGGTCAGCGCGAAGCGCGTGAAATAGATGCCCGTTTTCCAAAACTCATGCGCCGTGTTGGCGGCTATAACATCGATGCCTTGGTGCCCCAAAATACGCCTCACAACTTCGCCCATATGCTAGTTGGCTCAGAGGGCACACTTGCGTATTCAAGTGCAATAGAACTGAAACTATGGCCCTTAATTACTGAAAAAGTTATAGGAGTCTGTCACTTTTCAACATTTTATCATGCCATGGATGCGGCACAACATCTTGTAAAGCTCAATCCGCAAGGCGTTGAATTGATCGATTCTACAATGATTGCCTTGGCTAGGGATATTCCGATGTTTCGCCAAACAATCGAGAATTTCGTCACTGGTGATCCAGAAGCTTTGCTACTGGTCGAATTTGCCGAAGATGATCCGTCTCAAAACACACCCAAATTAAAGCAACTTAGCGACGTCATGGGAGATTTGGGGTTTTCTTGGTCAGGATCGGGCAAAAACTGGGGAGGGGTCACAGCCATCACGAATAATAAGCTTCAAACGGCGATTGCGGAACTCCGCAAATCCGGTCTCAACATCATGATGTCAATGAAAGATGACGCAAAACCGATTTCATTCGTCGAAGACTGTGCGGTCGAACTTGCTGATCTGGCCGACTATACGACCGGGCTAACAGAGATTTTCACAAAATACGGGACCAAAGGCACATGGTATGCCCATGCATCCGTTGGGTGTCTTCATGTTCGCCCCGTGCTTAATCTAAGACTTGATAAAGATGTTATTACAATGCGATCAATCGCAGAAGAATGTTTTGACTTGGTGGCAAAATATAAAGGGTCCCATTCGGGCGAGCACGGGGATGGATTGGTCCGTTCGGAATTTCATGAAAAGATGTTTGGATCGCGCATGGTCGCGGCTTTTGGCGAGGTAAAGCAGCGCTTTGATCCAACAGGTCTGTTCAATCCCGGCAAAATCGTGGACGCGCCAAAGATGGATGATCGCAGCCTGTTTCGTTACTCGCCAAGTTATAGCGTTCCTAAAATGACAACCGAATTTGATTGGTCAGATTGGACAGGTGGTGGTGATGGTTTCCAAGGGGCCATTGAGATGTGTAATAACAATGGCGCCTGTCGTAAGTTGAAAGGTGGGGTTATGTGCCCGTCTTTTAGAGCCACGCGTAAAGAAAAAGATCTTACACGAGGCCGTGCCAATACGCTGCGCCTTGCGATCTCGGGCCAGCTAGGCCCAGACGCATTTACCTCCGACCAGATGGCTGACACGATGAAGCTTTGTGTTTCATGCAAGGGCTGCAAGAGAGAATGCCCAACCGGTGTCGATATGGCCAAAATGAAGATTGAAGTGTTATCGGCAAGAGCTAAGAAAAATGGTGTTTCCCTGCACGACAAATTGGTAGCGTATTTACCCCACTATGCGCCTTGGGCCACGCGTATTCCAAGATTGATGAACTTGCGCAATACCATTCCTGGAATGGCCAAAATGATGGAAGGAATAACGGGATTCACAGCAACACGAAATCTTCCAACGTGGAGCTCCAAGCCATTTAAAAACAACGAAATAGAAGAAACCTCTAATCCCCAAGCCATCATCTTTGCAGATAGCTTCAATCGTTATTTCGAACCGGAAAACCTACGTTCTGCGGTCAAAGTCTTAAAGGCTGCTAATGTGTCTGTGTCAATCGCTGAGGCAGCGAACGGCGAACGGCCCCTATGCTGTGGCCGTACGTTTCTAGCAGCTGGATTAGTTGATGAAGCCAAAATGGAAGCTCGGCGCCTGATAGACGCGCTGCTGCCCCACGCCCAAAATAGCATACCAATTATTGGTCTGGAACCGAGTTGCCTTTTAACCTTACGTGATGAAATTCCAAGACTGATCCCAGGAGAAGAGACCAAACTTTTAGCGCGCCAAGCGCGCATGCTAGAAGAATATATAGCTGATCAGGAAAAAAATGAAGAATTTGTTATTCCTCTAAAATCGCCAGCATCAAAGATATTGCTCCACGGTCATTGTCATCAAAAGGCGATGGGCGTTATGACGAGCATCGAGAAGACACTCGCACTCCTGCCCAATACTGCGGTTGAAACCATAGAGACTAGTTGTTGCGGAATGGCAGGTGCGTTTGGTTATGGGACTGATACGCACAAAATTTCTCTTAAAATGGCCGAGGCCAACCTCTTACCGGCTGTGCGGCGCGCCGATCGAGAAACCCTCATTATTGCTGACGGAACGTCCTGTCGGCATCAGATCAAAGATACTACAGACCGCAAACCGATCCATATCGCCCGGCTCTTGGAAATGGCGCTAAAGTCTGAGTAAAGTCATATGATGATCAGCGTTTGGAGACCTTTCAGGAAAAACACATCAGTATTGCGCCCCTACGTCTAGTCACCGGTATCTGCGCCCTCTTCGCAATTTTATTTCAGGGCTTCATCGCACACTATGCCCTAAACAGCAGCACGATTTGTGGCTTGCGCTTAATTAATTTTTTCAAACATGATGACGACTTCTCCAAGCCGCACACCAAATCGTGAAATATAGGCCTTGTTCAAAAGTCTGTCTTCGGTCAATTGCCACATCCAGTCATTAAACGTAACTTTCATACTTCCGCCTTCAGTTGGCAAATCAAATTGGTAATTCCAGTTAAAGGCATTGCCACGCTCTTCACCTGATGCTTGACCATAGACGCCATCTGCCTTCCCAACCCATTTTTGATCCCCTATTTTTTCAAGTGTCCAAATACGTTGTTCGGTTGATTGGTCCTCGTAGACGAAATCCTCAACCATCGTGAGAGTTTTGCCGTCCCATTCACCTTCGATATCCACTTTGAACAAACGTCGCACAGTTCCAAAAATATCTTGAAAATGTCCATATGCCACTGTTTTACCTTCGAAAAAATCCTCCAGATTGAGTTCTAAATCTGAAAGATTTTCGTCGTCAAGAGAAGGTTGGCCCATGCAACCTGCCAAAAACAAAACCGTTAACATTGCTAGGATTTTTTTCATATCAATACCTCTTTCAAAACAAAAATAGGTCAAAAACGTATCGAGGCAATCCTTCTAATTAAGAATAATGAACAATCCTCTGAACTAGGTTATCTCATCATTGCATTTGCTTAATGTCGGTCCACAAAGCCGCTTAAGGCTTAGGGCTTTTAATCTTGATCAAACGCCCCTCAGTATCATCCTCTAAAACCCACAAAAGACCATCTGGCCCCTCTTCTACCTCTCGTATACGTTTGCCCCACTGAAAACGCTCTGCTTCGCGAACCGCCTTACCTTTGATTTCCACCCGAATAAGCGCCCGACTTTTAAGTCCACCCATGAATGCCGCGCCTTGCCATTTCAGAAAATGTTTTCCCGAATAAATAACCAATCCAGAGGGCGCAATTGTTGGCACCCAATAAGCCTTTGGTGCAAAAAATTCGGAGCGAGTATCGTGATCGGGGATTGTCGTTCCATCGTAATTGTCGCCATTGGACACAATCGGCCAGCCATAGTTTTGACCGCGCTCAATCAGGTTCAGTTCATCTCCATGTTTGGGTCCCATTTCATTGGCCCAAAGTTTATTTTCCGCATCAAACGCGATCCCCAGCATATTTCGATGCCCGAGAGTCCAAAAGCTTTTCGCTAGATCGCCCCTGTCTTGAAATGGATTATCTGGGGGCAGCGATCCGTCATCATTCAACCGGATAATTTTCCCAAGGGCCATATCCCATCGCTGCGCGACCATTTTCTCTTGGCGATCGCCTGATGTGATAAAGAGTTTGCCTTCGTGTTCTGAACCTTTTGGACCAAAGGCCAGTTTATGGGAAAAATGACCCGCCCCCCTCCTATCTGGCATTTGCGTCCAGACAGTTTCCAGGTCGATTACTTCTGGGGTATCGGACAGTATGAGCTTGCCTCGCATGACAACCGCACTCCGGGTTGCACCATTGTCACCAGACTGAACCAGAGACAGGTAGATAAATTTGTTCTTGTCAAAATCAGGATGGGCAACAACGTCCCCGAGTCCGCCTTGACCGGAAACAATCGGCTTTGGAACACCTACAACTTGTTTCTTTCTGCCCTCTTTCGATACCAACCAAAGCAGTCCCGGCTTTGTCGTGACCAAGAGCTGTTCGTGGGTTACAAAGGTCATGGCCCATGGATAAACAAACTGGGCGATTGCTTTGGCATAAATATCAGTACCTGCTGTACCTTCAATTTTTTGAAAAGCAACAGCCTGATTAGTGAAGGAAATAATTAAAATTAAGAGAAATGTGCGCATTTGCTTTTCTATATTTGGCAATCAGTTTTGGACTGGCATCTTAGAGGCCAGACAGTTGAGATCTTTTTTTTCTTGTGATCCTTTTCATATACTTACCTTTATTCTCCAAAATTCCAAAGCCTTTCATTGATATGGCATCTCATTTTAGCATTGCAAATAAATATCAGTCTTATAGGCAGACATGTTTCTCTACAGCAAAACCTTTAAAAATACGAAATGCTTTAAGCAGTTCTTCAGCATATAGTGGTCAAGGTTAATAAATACTCATAAAAGTGAGATTGCAATTTAATATATTGATAAGACTTCTGAAATGGGCTTTTTAACCTTGGCTGCTTGAGGTATTTCCGCCGTTTCACTCGGGTAACCAACCGGCAAAATCATCATCGGCTTTTCATGTTTAGGCCGATCACAGAGTTGATTGAGGAACTTCATAGGATTTGGAGTATGCTCTAGGCAGACCAAACCGCTATGATGCAATGCGCTAATCAGAAACCCAACTGCAATTCCAACACTTTCGTTGACATAGTAATGCTTATAACGGCTACCATCAGCTGCTAGTCCGTATCTTTGGCCAAAAACAATAATCAAAGCAGGTGCATCAGTCAAATGCTGTTTATTTACACCTGTTCCAATTGGCTCAAGAGCTGAAATCCATTCATCGCCCCCAGCACCAGCATAAAATTTTTGTTCTTCATACTCAGCCTCTCTCCGGATTTGAGCCTTCATCTCTTGATTTTTCACCACAACGAAATGCCATGGCTGTTGATTAGCGCCAGACGGTGCAGAAGCCGCAACAGCAATTGCATTTCTAATAACACGGTCAGAAATCGGTTCACGAGAAAAATCGCGCACGGAATGACGCTTCCTCATATAGTTTAGATAGTTCGAAGAAACAGTCTCCATCAGTTCTTCACTCATGCGCAGTCGATCTGGCAATGGAATAGGCAAGTAACTCATATTATAAACATCTCTACGGCCAAACTAATATTTCTTGTTGAGATACCAACCTTATTCTAAAATTGCATGCTTTGCTACCACCCGAGCAAGTATTCGATTATGCCTCAGTTTTCATATAATATTCCTGCCTCATGACATAATCGAACAAACCGTCTCCTACAAAGCATCGATATCCAAGTGGCTTTGGTCACAGTTTGAATTGACTTCTTTAAACGTATTTCCAAATTGATTTTACGTCGTCCATAAAACATGCTCTGACCACTTGAATAAAACCAAGGTACCAGCTATTTGCCCAAATAATTGTATTCAACTTGATGCCAACTATTAGTAGGGAAAACCCACAAGAACATTAAATATGTGTCGCCTGTATTTTTAGTCCGTGAACGATAGAATTTGGAATGTATATGCTATCTCCTTCGGCTATTGGCTTTAGTTCAGAACCGGACATTAAAATTTCGCCTTTGCCTTTAATGATATAGTAAATTTCTTGCTCGTCATGATGATGTAACGGTAGACTTTCTTCCACAGGTAAGCGCAAGATTCCCATGGATAGACTTTCGTTTTGGTGTTTAGACGCATCAATAAGAAACTGCCAAGAGAGGTTTGGATTCGCACCATCACGCACCCGCTCTTCCGAATGCGCTTGCCACTCTGTACCACCGACGTTGTTTATAAGAATTTTACCCATATTGACGCTCCGCTTTGGTCTACTTACACAGGAAGGACTTCCTGAAGAGCTTCGTTTAACTTATCAGTTATTTCTGAGACCTGATGCTCTTGCATAACAAAAGGGGGAGCAAGAAGGATATGGTCTCCTAATCGACCGTCCCGCGTACCGGGCATAGGGTAACATATAAGGCCTGCATGAAGTGCCGCTGCTTTTATCTTCGGCGCAATCCGATGTTTAGGATCAAAAGGCGTCTTAGTCATTCGATCTGAAACAATTTCGAGACCACGGAGTAGACCTCTACCCCGGATGTCACCGATATAAGGGTGTTGCTCAAAACGGTCATGAAGCGCATCAGACAAAATTTCTCCTAAATGATTGCAGCGACTAACCATTTTTTGACCAATAATTTTGTTGATGACCGCATAGCTCGCCGCCGTCGCAACTGGATGACCCATATAAGTATGACCATGCTGAAACACACCGCTCCCAGCCTTTATGACATCATAGATTTTTTCCGAACAGATCATTGCACCAATTGGCTGATACCCCGCACCAAGACCCTTTGCTATACAAACGATATCTGGCGTCACTTCATCTGCTTCGCAGGCGAAAAGATGTCCAGTCCGTCCCATGCCGCACATTACTTCATCTAGGATCAAAAGAACGCCGTAGGTGTTGCAAATTTCTCGAATTCTCTGAAAATACCCCTCAACTGCAGGGACCGCACCCAAAGTAGCTCCGACTACTGGTTCAGCGATAAAGGCCATCACCGTTTCCGGACCGAGCCGAAGGATTTCATCTTCCAACTCTTGTGCCGATCGCTGACCGTAATCATAGGAAGCCTCACCTTCATCTTTTAAAATGTACTCATAACAGGGAGCTATGTGATGAACATTCATTAACAATGGTTGAAATTTTACCCGTCGCATTTCATTGCCACCCGCTCCCAGCGCACCAAGCGTATTTCCGTGATAGCTTTGCCGACGGGAGATCAAGTGGCGACGGCCAGGCTTGCCATTTTCAACATGATATTGACGCGCAAGCTTAAGCGCCGCTTCAATGGCTTCTGACCCCCCTGAGACAAAATAGATCCGGTTGAGATCTCCCGGGGTGTAATCTGCTAAAAGGCTTGCCAGTTTTTCTGCAGGCTCAGATGTAAAAAAACCAGTATGAGCAAAGGCCAAACTCTGTGCCTGATCCTGAATAGCTGAAATAATGTCAGGATCTCCATGCCCAAGACAAGATACAGCCGCACCACCCGAGCCATCGAAATAGGCTTTACCAGTATCATCGTAAATATAGCATCCCTGAGCTCGGGCAGCTTTTGGTAAACTAATGCGCGTATCACGTGGAAAGACTGAGCTCATGTATTTGCTTTCTGAGGCTTCATTAAATTTTCTGAAGTCATAAATCTGAGAAAGTCGCTATCAGGCCAAATCGGCTGGCAAACATCTTTCAAAATCCTTCAGCGTTTTGATAAGACTATTTTTGATCTCCACAATTTGCTCAGGTTCTTCAATCTAGGCAAGAAAAGATTTACGATTACGCATATTTTTCGCTTGCCCGATCTGCTGCTGGTCACACCAGCGATACCAAGAAACGACGGCCGGCAAAAACCAAGGTTTGCCATTATATAGCGGCCTCGTCGGGAAAGGCAGAGCATCAAATGCCGTTTTACCCTCAGGCAAGCCCAACACTTTTTGACCAAGGCGCATACCCAAATAGCTGGCCATAGAAACACCAGAACCACAGTACCCCATGGCATAATAAAGGCCATCATGTCGTCCAATGTGGGCCATTTCATCAAACGTATATGCAACAGTGCCTGTCCAAGAGTGCGAAATTTTGGTTCCCTGAAGTTGCGGAAAAATCCGAAACATGTCTTGCAATAGCTTTGGGCCACTTACCATTGGATTTGTTTCAGTAGCCGAAACGCGACCCCCAAACAAGATACGTGTCCGATCCGGAGACGGACGATAGTAATAGACCACCTTACAGGTATCGCTGGCAATTCTATTGGTTGGGAAAACGAGGTCCATAACGCCGGGCTCAAGAGGCTCTGTTGCAATAATATAACTACCAATGGGGATTACTCGTCTTTGCAACCAAGGAACTAATTTTGTCGTATATCCATTAGTAGCAACGATAACATCCCGTGCGCGAACTTTGCCTCTTGTCGTTGTTAAGATAAAGCTATTTCTCTCCTTTTCGATATCTATAACTGAGCACTCTCCAATCACAGATGCTCCAGACTCAAGAACTCGGTTTAGCAGTCCACGATGATACTTTGCGGGATTAAGTGACGCGTGACGTGGAAATAAGACGCCCCCATGATAAGTGTCTGAACCAAGCTCTTTTAGCTGATTGCTGCGCGAAATCACATGTGCTTCAATCCCTTCTGTCCGGCTAACCTTTTCAGCATCTCGTACAATTTTTTCATAATGCTTTTGAGTATGTGCGGCATGATAGCAGCCCGATCTCAGAAAATTGCAATCTATATTTTCCGAAGTGACAAGATCCTCGATCCAGTCGAGAGCAGTTTCGCCCTCTTTGCGGATAGCTCGTCCTCTCTCCACACCAAATTTTTGCGACAACGATTCCAGCGAAGGCTTGATGCTGGTACTTACTTGACCACCGTTTCGCGTGCTACACCCGAATCCAGGGCTTCCAGCTTCTAATACAGCTGTCGAACGACCGCCTCGTATGCTTTGAAGAGCCGCATTTAGACCTGTATAGCCTGACCCAACAATCGCCACATCAACGTGAGTTGGCGGTTGCTTCGCAACATCAGTAAAAGCAGGAAGATCATCAAGCCAATAGGACGTATCTTTCCAACCATGGCCCCATTGAGCACTATTTAAATTTCTTTTGCTACTCATTTTAACCGTTTATCTTTCCCCCAATCAGAGCTTACACAAACCGCCGTACAGCATTCTAAGCAATAATCCATACAGTAGAAAGTGAATTTGAATTAGGC
>JAQWKM010000157.1 GCA_029247845.1 Paracoccaceae bacterium
GTCGCAACTACAAATTTTTCTGAGCTATCTGCACGGCTTGCCGGAGGCTTTACATTGACAACTTTGGTAAAACGCAGCTTGAGAATTTTTTGCAAGTCACCCTCTGCTCCGCCTGCCAGAACTTTGGCAACAAACGTACCACCCGCATCCAAAACATCAAAAGCAAAATAAGCAGCCGCCTCGCAAAGCGCTATGATACGTATATGATCGGTTTGCTTATGCCCAGAACTTGCTGCGGCCATATCAGACATCACCACATCCGCAAGACCATTCAACCAGTTTTTTACCTTTTCATCCGCATCGTCAGCCAGAAAATCCAGTTGGTGAATCTCAGCACCAGGTATTGGATCAATCTTTTGCAAATCGATGCCTAAAATACGACCAACATCCTTGGACGTTCTGTCGCCAAGCGCGTTGGTGCGCCTTACGGCAACTTGGCACCACCCCCCCGGCGCACAACCAAGATCAACAACCCGAGCACCCGGAACTAAAAATCGGTATTTGTCATCGAGTTCTAAAATTTTAAAGGCTGCCCGCCCTCTGTACCCTTCGGTCCGTGCGCGTTTGACATATGGATCATTCAATTGACGTTCCAGCCAGCGGACCTGAGCGACTGTTTTACCTTTAGCCTTTTTTACTTTGATCTTTAAATCACGCTGACCGCGACCAGAATTATTTTCAGCTTTACTCACCATTAGTAAGGAGCATCCTCTAACACGCCATCGGCACTCATCTGCGCATAAAGCAAACCCTCGCGCAAACCGCGATCCGCAACAGATAAGCGATCGGTTGGCCAAGAGCGCAAGAGCGCCTGTAATATCGCGGAACCCGACATTATCAAAGCATGCCGGTCGTTCCCAATTCTGGGATCACTGCGTCTCCCATCAGGACCAAGCTCGAGATAAGAACCTATCACCTTATTAATCTCGTGGGATGTCATTCTAAAACCATCTACTTTCGTACGATCATATCGCTTCAATCCCAAATGACTGGCTGCAACAGTGGTCACAGTACCGGAGGTCCCTATGATCTGAAACCCGTCCATTTCTTGTGCGTCTTTATACGGGGCAAAATTTGCCAAGCAGTCTTCAAAATGACAACTCATCAGAGCAAAGCGTGCACCATCATCTTCAACATCATTAAAGCAATCTCTCAGCGTGGCCACTCCAAGCGGCACACTGATCCAATCGACGACTTTGGCGGCGGGAAATGGGCTTTCATCATTATGAAACCCTGAGTGAAGCCGCATAATAGCGCGAGGGCGCTCTCGAGCAGATAGATTGGTTAAATCAATCCACACGAGCTCAGTTGAGCCACCACCAATATCTATAACCAGCAACTGCTCGGTTCGCGTGCTCACCAAAGGGGCACAGGAAATCACGGCCAAACAGGCCTCTTCCTCCGCCTCGATTATATCCAGTTTAAGCCCTGTTTCACGTAGTACGCGTTTCTGAAATTCATTAGAGTTTGAGGCCCGACGACACGCCTCTGTCGCAACAAGACGCATTCTTTTTACGCGGTGGCGCTTTAATTTCTGGTGGCAGACACGCAACGCTTGAATTGTACGATTCATGGAGCTTCTACTAAGCTTGCCTGTCTTTTCAAGACCAATACCGAGCTGAACCGACTTCGAAAAGCTGTCGACCACATGAAACTGACTGCCCTTGGGTTGGGCAATAAGCATTCTGCAACTATTTGTACCCAAATCCAGAGCGGCATATAGCTCGTTAGAATTGGGTGGACTAAACTCTGGGCTTTCTACCACCTTTGGGAAAGCGCCTGCACTTTTGGGACGCTTGGGCGCCATATCTACACGCCCTCTTTAGTTTTCAATTAATGCCACGATAGGTGCACCGGCGACTTCTCGCAAGTGACCTAAAGCATATTTCCTAAAAAAATCTATATAACTTGACAGGCTCTAGTTAAGAGATCCTATCCAGTTCATAAAGATCATGGGATTTTTCAGGGTCCAGAGCCCCTTTTAAAATCAAATTATTGAGCTAAAAGTCGCGGACAGGTCTGCATTCGTCGAAAATCGACACAAGCCAACCACCCACCTGACCTAGAAACGGCAAGGTTTGATGAGGATTCGCAAATGCCCGATATTACGATCGTTTACTGGCGCGATATTCCAGCTCAAGTAATCGTTGGCAAAGGACGTCGTGGTTCCAAAAAACAGCTTACAGAGCGCTTTGAACAGGCGGTTGACAGAGCGGCGATGCGCGCTGGTATGGCTGGAACAGATGACTATCTCACAGAGTGGCGCAGGGGAGACTCTTATTCACTTGAAGGGGACCCTGAAATACTTGTGCAACAAGAAGCGGCGCGTTTGGAAACTGAGTACACTCAAGAGCGCATTAAGAACCTGGTAGATAATCATGGCCGGACATGAACTTGGCAACAGACCTTTGGGAGGCTGCAATGGCTTTGTTAAATTTTAAAAAGAAACCATCAACGAACGCAGAAATCTCACCAGAGATTGAGAGGTTTCTGAAGGAATATTCGATTGAGGTGATGCCAAGAACGGCTGAAAAAATAACCTCCTTTCAAGAGATACTTCCCAAAGGTACACGGGTTTATATCGCCCACTTAGAAGGAACTCCAATCGAGGATATGGTAGCTACGGCCCGCAGAGTTGCGCGAGAAGGCTATGCCGTGATGCCGCATTTGCCGGCAAGAATTATAAAAGACCAAGCCACGTTGAAAGATTGGCTAAACCAGTATCAGGGCGAGGCCGATGTCGACCAAGCACTATTACTCGCAGGAGGCGTTGCCACGCCGCATGGACATTTTGAGAGCTCTATGCAGCTTCTTGAGACAGGCCTGTTCGATCAAATGGGATTTAAGAGACTGCATGTCGCAGGTCATCCAGAGGGAAACAAAGAGATTGATCCAGATGGGTCGACCAAAAACGTCGAAGAAGCGATGCATTGGAAACAGGGATTTTCTGAGCGCACTGATGCGGATATGGCCCTAGCAACTCAATTTGCCTTTGAGGCGGGTCCGATTATCCAATGGGCAGATGCGATTAAGGCGGCAGGCGTGGACATTCCAATCCATATCGGGATTGCCGGACCGGCAAAGCTACAGACGTTGATAAAATTTGCAATTGCTTGCGGGGTGGGACCCTCCTTAAAAATTCTTCAAAAACGAGCAATGGATGTAACCAAGCTTCTCTTACCGTATGAACCGACTCAAGTCTTGACGGAATTGGCCAATCACAAGGCTCAAAATCCAGATTTCAACATCACACATGTGCATTTCTTCCCTCTCGGTGGAATCAAAGCAAACGCAACATGGGCGATAGAAAATGGTGGGTACTCAGGCGTTCCAGCCAATAACACTTAAGGAAGCTAAGAATGACGCGTACCATTGTTGAATCCCAGACAAAGTCTGCCGTTTTAGGCTTTGACGAACCCTTTTGTGTGATTGGCGAGAGGATCAACCCCACGGGTCGCAAAAAGCTTGCCGCGGAACTGGAAGCTGGGGATTTTTCAACAGTTGAAAAAGACGCTCTCGCACAGGTCTTAGCCGGTGCAAATATTTTAGATGTAAATGCCGGCGTGGTTTATAACTCAAACCCAAATCCCAATGAAACTGAACCGCCACTTATGAAGCAGATGATCGAATTGGTCCAAGGCCTCACAGAAACCCCACTCTGCATCGATAGCTCAGTTCCAGAAGCTCTAAAAATGGGCTTGCAAACGGCTAAAGGTCGCCCACTTTTGAACTCGGTCACGGGCGAAGAAGAGCGGCTTGAATTTGTCTTGCCCCTTGTCAAAAAATACAACGTTCCAGTGGTTGCGATTTCAAACGACGATACAGGCATTTCAGAAGATCCAGAAGTGCGGTTTGAGGTCGCCAAAAAAATAGTCGAAAGAGCTGCAGATTTTGGAATACCTGCCCATGATATTGTCGTAGATCCCCTTGTCATGCCAATTGGCGCAATGGCGACGGCTGGGCAACAGGTTTTTGCACTTGTGCGAAAACTACGCGTAGAATTGGGCGTAAACACGACCTGCGGCGCGTCCAATGTGTCTTTTGGCTTACCAAATAGACACGGTATTAACAACGCATTCTTGCCCATGGCAATCGGTGCGGGCATGACCTCTGCTATCATGAACCCGGTCACCTTGCCGATTACGCAAAAGAAGATTGCCGAGAAAAAAGCAGACTGTGAAGCTGCTGGGATCATCTTACCTGATAATATGAATGATGAAACGTTTGTTAACTTTTTTGGTTTGGGATCCACTAAACTGCGTCCCGGTAAAGAAATGGAAGCAATCTGCGCTGCGAACCTGCTTACAAACAATGACCCTCACGGCGGATCTTGGATCCACTTTAATAAACTCGGTGGATCAAGCGCGGAGGGCGGTACGCGTGGCGGTCGGCGTGGCGGTCGCCGCAGGACGTAAACCTATCGCAAAGGACATACTTTTTATATACTATTACTCAATACTCTTGGAAAAGCTGAGTTGGTAAATTTGGCCAAATCCAAAAAATAAGGACCGAACCCAGAGGTCCAGTCCTTTTATCTTCAACCCAAGGGGGAAATTTAGCTAATAATTAAAGTAGGCTAATCTGCCGCCGCATATGTCTTTGCCTTAGTGGTCTTGAATTCTAGCGAACACATTCGACGTCACTTTCAACCTAGCCGCCATGACCGGGTTCAATTACGTACACATTTCCTGCGACGAACGTTTCTTTTGTTCCGTCAGTGTAACCGGGCAGACATGGAGCCAGACAAATAGTTCCCTCATGACGCGCTTGACAACTGTCACTACCAACTAAAGGCTTGATGCAGTTTGACCAGCTCTAACCGGATTGGAGTATCATTTTTGCTGCTGGGACGCCGTCCATGTCGCAAACATACACTTCTGCTTTTTCTGGTATGCGAACTTCATAAGGATTTTTAAATGACTTTTTATTAACTGAACTCATCTTGGTCTGTCAATTTACGATTTTGGTCAGGTGCGTTTCATGATCAGTTTTCGAAAAGTCCAAAGCGTCTTATTGGTGATGTAATCTGTTCCAATTACTTTTTGTCTGCCATTATCAGAAGCGAGTTCAGCTCGTCCTTAAACTACACCAAAACTAAAGATAAGCCAGAACATCGGTATAAGCTAAGCGCTTTCCTTTCTCTAACAACTCTAATTCAAGTCATGACAATAGAATGGACCCTTTTATGACGTAACTAATAATATTATGTATAAATAAAGACCTATAGTTTCCAATCTGGGCTCTAAGCCATTATTGCGCCAGCACGTAACTCTCTATTTAAACTTTCTTTTGTAATGCAATAAAATAAAACTCATTTTTTACTAGACTTTAACAAAAAATTGCTTTTCGCACACGACTGAAACACATCAACATATCTGCAAATATTATGATAACAGCATATTTTATAATGATTTTATTCTATCCATTTACCTTTATGAAAGGTGTCAATGAATAAGGTTTATCGTTGAAAAATTTGACCATTTATATATGAATGGCCCGATCATGGGCATCCAACACGCTTTCATGCATCATTTCTGAAAGGGTTGGATGTGGGAAAACCGTTTCCATTAAATCTTGCTCAGTGGTTTCAAGCTGCCGACCAACAACATAGCCTTGTATCAGTTCGGTGACTTCAGCGCCTACCATATGCGCTCCAAGTAACTCTCCACTCTTTGCATCAAAAATGGTTTTCACCATTCCTTCCTCCTCGCCCAACGCTATTGCCTTACCGTTTCCTATAAATGGAAATCTGCCAACCTTGACTGAATACCCAGCTTTTTTAGCTTTTTCTTCGGTAAAGCCTACGCTGGCGACTTGGGGATGGCAATAAGTGCATCCCGCAATACTTTCCGGCTTAATCGGGTGGGGATCTAACCCAGCGATAAGTTCCGCGACCATAACCCCTTCGTGACTCGCCTTGTGAGCAAGCCAAGGAGCACCTGCAATATCTCCAATTGCAAACACGCTTTGGACAGACGTTCTACAATAGGCGTCGGTCACAATATGTGTTTTTTCAACAGAGATACCCATTTCTTCCAAGCCAAGATTTTCTACATTTCCAACGATGCCAACAGCTGAGATAACAGTGTCATAAATTTCTTTTGTTAGCTTACCATCTTGCTCGATATGGGCAACAATTTTGCCCTCGGTACGGTCTAACTTCTTGACCATCGCTTTTTGAAGCAATCGCATTCCCTGCTTTTCAAATTGTTTCTGAGCAAAGGCACTAATTTCTGCATCCTCCACGGGAAGAATTCGGTCCATAACTTCAACAACAGTCGTCTCAGCGCCAAGCGTATTATAAAAACTGGCAAATTCTATTCCGATTGCACCCGAGCCTATTACCAGAAGCTTTTTGGGCATTCTCTGCGGGCGCAAAGCGTCTTTGTAGGTCCAAACTAAGTCTGCATCCGCCTCTAACCCCGGCAATTCGCGTGCCCGCGCACCTGTGGCCAGCACAATATTCTTTGCCGTCAGAGTTTGCACCCCGGCAGCGTTCGTCACACCAACTTTGCCTTTGCCGCTAAGTCTGGCAGTCCCCATGATAGAATGCACTTTATTTTTCTTCATTAAAAAGCCAACGCCTTGACTTAATTGTTTGGCAACCTTGCGCGACCGATCGACAACAGCCTCTAAATCATAGCTTATGTGCTCCGCAGACAAGCCAAACTCTTTGGCCCTGTGCATGAGGTGAAAGACTTCCGCTGAGCGGAGCATCGCTTTCGTCGGAATACATCCCCAATTTAGGCATATACCGCCCATCTGTTCGCGCTCAATAATTGCTACATTCATTCCGAGCTGCGCTGCACGAATTGCAGATACATATCCACCCGGACCCGCACCAATTACGACGAGATCAAAAGAATTTGAGGACATGTTTTGCTCCAAAAAATTAATTCGGTTTAATATTAAACTATTATTTTTAGAACTTCAATGAGGAGAACGACTAACTTGGCTTATCTAGCTCACGCAGGGTCAGACCATATCCACCTCGGTCCAAATATTCGCGCTCAATAGACGTTAATCGCCTTTCCAGAGCAACATTTCGATAAGGGAACCTACCAAATTGGCGAATGACTTCACGGTGTGCCTTAGCATGTACAAGGTTTGAATTGCCACTCTCCGTCATTCTCGCACTCAGCAATCGCACACAGCGGTCTTGATCATAAAGATTTTCCGAATGCATTAAGGGAAGATAAAAAAACTGTCGCGCAGGCTCATCAATCCTTAAGTCCCATCCTTGTTTAATCGAAGATTTTGCTGCTGAAAGTCCAGCCTTATCAGACGCAAATGCCTGTTTAGATCCTCTAAACATATTTCGAGGAAACTGATCTGCGAGAATGATATAGGCACATGCACCGCTTGGGTAGGTAAGCCAAAGCGCAAACGCGCCCGTTTTCAGTTCATTCCAACCTTTCAGAAATCGGCTACGGATTTCAGAATCTAACACTTCGTCGGTTGCGTACCAGCTTTCTTGGCCAACTTTGTCTAGCCAAAAGCCAAGCACCTCATCAGGTGACATATTTGAATCTCTCTACTGCTCAATTTTCCGCATATTTAAGTCTATTTTTAATAAAAATGAAATAACTTTCTGCACTAAATGAGACAAAATTGCGTGATCATGTCGTTTTAAGCGCTGTCTTCTTCAGATGAGACTTCGATCGCATATTCCTGTGCAATCTCGAGTGCTACAGGTGACGCTGTCGGTGCCACAGGCGCATAGAAACCAGATTCGGCAGCCGTTGCAGCCGCCCGTTGTGTCATCCGGTAAATTGCATAACAGGTCAGAACCGCTACTAAACTGAAAATAACCAAAAAGAAGCCGATTGGGCCGAACTGTCCTAAGACCCAGCCAACGAATAAAGGACCACTAATTGCGCCAATCCCGTGTATAAATAAAAGTCCACTGGAAGCCGCAACCATATCATCAAAATCAACAAAGTCGTTTGTATGGGCGATTAGCAGCGAATAAAGTGGATTTGACATACCCCCAACCAGGAACGCCGCAATTAGCAATGTATGATAACTTCCCCAGCCAAACATTCCCAACACCGCTCCAATACCGCAGATTGAGCTTACCAATGTAATCAATACGCGGCGATCCATTCGGTCTGAAAACCAACCGATAGGATACTGCAGAAACATTGCACCGATATAAAAAGATGCTACGAAGAATGATATTTGGCCGAGACTCAGATCAGCTTCGGCCCCAAATACCGCCGCCATGCCAAACTGCGTCGATAACACCCCGCCCAGAAGGAACATACCTACACACCCCAAAGGCGACGTATTTATTAACTTTTTCAAGCTCATTGGGTTGGTTCGCTCAAACGCCGGTGTCGGACTAATGGATAATAAAATTGGTGCAAATGATATGGATACCAAAATTGAAATCACAATGAAAAGGACATATCCCGCAGGATCAGCAACCAAAAGCAAGCCTTGTCCAGCCACCATACCAACAGTTTGAATAATCATATATAAAGAAATCGACTGCCCACGGTTTTCATTTGTGGATGCATTGTTTAACCAGCTCTCCGCAGTGACATAAACACCACAAAAGCAAAAGCCTAACACGGCTCGACCAAGGGCCCATACCCAAGGATCGACAACCAACGGGAAAAGAATAAAAACAGCTGAAATAAATGAACCAAGGGCAGCAAATACTCTGACGTGGCCAACACGTCTGATCAAATCCGGAGCCAAGCGGCTTGCGGCCAAAAATCCTACAAAATATGCAGACATTATAATAGACATTTCAAAAGTTGAAAAACTTTCTATTTCACCACGCACGCCCAAAAGCGTTCCATGCAAACCGTTACCAATCATTAAAAGGAGCATGCCGAGCAGAAGAGCCCAAGAATTTAGTAGAACTGATAACATGGATGTTTCCTAGAAATATAAGGATATGAAAAAAATGATTCTACTTTTCCTATGAACCCAATAACGGCGCGTTACTAACTTAAATCACCGTTTAGGGATCAAAAGCGACGCATCTCCATAAGAAAAAAATCGATATCTGTTCTCAATTGCATGCTGATAAATATCTTTAATCGCCTCAGCCCCCATCAAAGCAGAGACCAGCATTAATAATGTAGACTTAGGAAGATGGAAATTGGTCATTAAACCGTCTGCAACGCGAAATTTATATCCTGGATATATAAAGATGTCTGTCTCACCGGACCAACGCGAAATATCACCCGTTTCTGCCGCCGCTGTTTCGATCAATCGCAAAGCAGTTGTTCCAACCGCGAGTACGCGTCCACTAGACCCATATGTCTGCTTTATTTCATGCGCTGCCTGTTCGCCAACCTCGCCGTATTCGGCATGCATTTTATGGGTTTTTATATCATCTACCTTTACGGGCAAAAAGGTTCCCGCGCCGACATGCAGTGTTACGTAGCTGATATCGACGCCCCTGTTTGACAAAGCAGTTAAAACCGGCTCATCAAAATGTAACGAGGCCGTAGGCGCCGCAACTGACCCCGCGTTTTTTGCAAAGACCGTTTGATAATCTTCTCGATCCTGCGCATCAGTTGGGCGTTTTGATGCAATATAGGGCGGTAAGGGCATATCACCGGCCTAGTCTAAAGCTGCAAAGAAAGCCTCTTGATCAAGGTTAAACCTCAATTTTGCCTGACCTTCGGATTTATCGATCAATTCAGCGCTAAGGCCATGTTCAAAGGTAATACACTCGCCAACTGCGACCTTTCTTAGGGGTTTAATCAAACATAGCCAAAGGCC
>JAQWKM010000134.1 GCA_029247845.1 Paracoccaceae bacterium
ATTAAACGACAGAAATGGATGGCAAACACCAACGTTGGCACGTGAAAATCTTACCACACGCATGGGTCAATAAAAATAAGTGGCGTGACCTTATAAAAAGCATCATTTTTCAGAGATTTCAATAGTTCCTTTAGCCACGCGAAAACACTCCACCGCTTGCGGAACACCGCAATAAATACCGATGATATGGATAATTGCCCTTATCTCGTCATGCGTTACACCGTTTGTGATAGCGCCCTTAAGGTGTATCTCCCATTCTTGCATTTTGCCCAGAGCGCCGAGCATTGACAGGTTCATCATGGATCGTGTCTTGACGTCGATCACGTCATCACCCCAACCAAAACCCCAGCACCAAGCAGTCATCGCCTCTTGAAAAGGACGCGTGAATTCATCTGCAGCAGCAAGGTTAGTCTCAACATATTCAGAACCAAGCGTCGCTTTGCGCTGTTGGAGACCCTTTAAAAATAAATCTTCATCAAAGACAGACATCTCGTTGGTTCCTTTTAAACTTTAAACTATCCGACGATAGGATGGTCCTACACAGAATAAGAGTTTAAATTTCGAAATAATCACTTGGAACGGCACCCGAGATTTTATTTAAATCTGTACGAGCGTCCATATGAGGCCCATATGGACATTTGAATAAACTAAGGGCAATTTGAGATCAGTACATACACAGGAATCCAAATGCCGTCTTTTGTCACCCCCAAAATGATCCAAAATTATGAACAAGACGGGGTCGTCTTGATCAAGGGACTGTTTATGAATCATATCGAAGTTCTGCGCCGCGGCATTGATCGCAATATGCAGGCCCCCGGCCCATTCGGCGCAGAAAACCTGAAAGAGGGTGAAGCGGGCAGGTTTTTTGACGATTACTGTAATTGGGACCGAATTGATGAGTTTCGCGAAGTTATCCATACCTCGGATGCCGCTCTGGTTGCAGCTCAGCTCATGCAATCTAAGACTGTGCAATTGTTTCATGACCATGTTTTAGTCAAAGAGCCAGGCACGTCCAAATCGACACCATGGCATTCGGACAGCCCCTATTATTTTATCAAAGGTCACCAGAATGTGAGTTTTTGGGTGCCTTTGGATCCTGTGCGGGAAGCGTCACTTAGGCTGGTTGCAGGCTCTCATAAATGGCCTAAGCAGGTTCTTCCCACTCGCTGGCTTACAGAAGAAAGCTTTTATCCCAATCCTGAGGATTATATGGCAGTACCAGACCCCGACCAAGAAGGAATGCGTGTTTTAGAGTTTAAAATGGAACCGGGTGATGCCGTGGCATTTCACTACAGATGCTTGCACGGAGCACGCGGCAATCACTCCGCATCCCGTCGGCGGGCCTTTTCGTTAAGACTTCTGGGTGATGACGCACGTTTTACAAAACGTCCAGGACGCACTTCTCCGCCTTTTGAGGGCCATGGGATGCAAGAGGGTGATCTATTGCGCAACGACTGGTTTCCAATTTTACTAGATAACGCCGCTAACTAGGCGCGGCGAAAGGGCAGTATGCTAATATACCGATTGCTCCTTTCTTTACTATTTGTTCCGATCGCAATCATGCTTTTGGCGCGCCTCTTGGCGAGAAAAGAGAGCATTGGCGAAATGATGACCCGCTTTGGATTGGGCCCTGCTACCATCAAGCAACCAGCTTCAAGCCTATGGCTACACGCAGCGTCAAACGGAGAACTAAATTCGGCAAAGGCATTTTTGGAAAAATTACGCCAAACCAGAACAGAAAACTCAATTTTGATCACATGCAACACTTTGTCAGGCGTGAGACTAGCCAAATCATTGGGACACCGAGCGCGGCTCGCACCCTTGGATTACTGGTGGTCTGTAAAAATGTTTCGGGATACTGAGAACATATCAGAACATATCACCATAGAATCTGAAATTTGGCCAAACCGTTTAGCGATCCTACATAAAAAGAAAATTGCAATTACCGTAATGGGTGCGCGACTAAGCGAGCAAACATCTAGAATGTGGTCAAAATTTCCGCAGCTTGCCTCATCAACCATCGTGAAAATCGACTTTCTCTCTGCTCAAAATTCGAGTTCGTTGCAAAGGTTTCAAAAATTTGGTTTGGCGGATAGTGCGATTGGGCCGATCTTGAACCTCAAATCGTTTATCGCGCAACCAAAAAATATCCCCCCCCGCAGTGAGCGCGCAAACACCTGCCTTGCGGCGTCAACACATCCCGGCGAAGATGCGATTGTCCTCGATGGGTTTTGTCAAGCACGCGTGCAATGGCCACTTCTCAAAATCATTCTCGCCCCGAGGCATCCACAGCGCGCTGAGAGCATAAAAAACCTACTATCAGAGCGCGACCTAACTTTTATTTGCAGGAGCCAGTCAAATGCAGTTAGCCCAGGAGAGTACGATGTTCTGCTTGCAGACACTTTGGGTGATATGGATCTTTGGTACAGGCAGTCTGGTATTTGTATAATCGGCGGCAGTTTTAAGCATTCCGGAGGGCATACACCTTATGAACCTGCTGCTTATAAATGCGCACTAATTCACGGCCCATTCGCAGAGAACTTTAAAGAGGAGTATGAAACTCTGACAATCAACAGTGCCTCCTTAGTTGCTGAATCAGCGGAGGATGTGTTTGACCGCCTTCAAAGCCTCCAAAACCCAGTCGATCAAGAAAATCTGGCCATTTCTGCCAAAGACGCTCTGGCTCAAGACGCCAATTTGGACAATCTAATGAAAGATGTCGCATCTGCTATGCGATCAGTAAAATCAAATTGACCTTGATTTTAAAATGCCGATCTTTATTTACCTATCAAAGTGACCGTCAAAGTGACCGTTATCCGATAACCGTGAACAGCAGAGTACTAACATGATCCAATATGCCCTAAAATGTGACAATGAACATAGCTTTGACAGTTGGTTCCAGTCAGCAGAAGCTTTTGAAAAACTATCGAAAGTTGGTATGGTAACTTGTACCATTTGCGGATCAGAAAAGGTAGATAAGGCGATTATGACCCCGCGTGTCAAAAAATCAGAAAAAGGCAAAACTAATACGCTATCGTTAACTGCCCCCTCATCTCCGGCAGAACAAGCCTTAAAAGAGCTTAAAGCTTATGTTGAAAGAAATTCAGACTATGTCGGCAAAGACTTTGCGACTGAGGCGCGTGAAATGCACGAAGGTGCCGCTCCAGAACGTTCAATCTACGGCGAAGCCAAAGCAGAAGACGCAAAAAAACTCATAGACGATGGTATTCC
Organism: Paracoccaceae bacterium; assembly: GCA_029247845.1. Classification (GTDB taxonomy): domain Bacteria; phylum Pseudomonadota; class Alphaproteobacteria; order Rhodobacterales; family Rhodobacteraceae; genus LFER01. The sequence goes on from JAQWKM010000134.1 coordinate 3,232, forward strand.
TGTTACTCCTCTTCCCTTTGCAGTTGCTCGTAAATCAAATTAATTGCCCTTATTTTCTGAAGCGCTCAGGTCATTGGCACTTCTGTCAATCGTTGGACACCCAGCAAACCATTTGCCCACTCGTTAGCCCAATCTAACCGGGACCATCCTTTTGATTTTAGCGGGTCAGCTTAAAATTTTTCATCCTCGTGCCACTAATAACAGAGTAGTGCAGCACTTGTGCAGACTTAATGCGTCTTGTCAAAAACCCCAGAACAGCCTAAACCCCAGCCTGTATTGTTTAAAGGAAGAAAATGCCAGTTCTTGTGATGAAATTCGGTGGTACTTCGGTTGCGACGCCGGACCGGATCAAGCGCGCGGCAAAACGTGTTGGCCTTGAAGTTTCCAAGGGGTATGATGTTATTGTGATCGTGTCAGCAATGTCAGGCAAAACTAATGAGTTGGTGGGATGGGTCAACGAAACCTCTCCGATGTACGATGCGCGCGAATACGATGCAGTGGTGTCTTCCGGAGAGAATGTAACAGCCGGATTAATGGCAATGACGCTTCAAGAAATGAGCGTCCCCGCACGCAGCTGGCAGGGGTGGCAAGTGCCATTATTGACCAGCTCGATACATTCCGCGGCAAGAATTGAAGAAATTCCAACCCACAATATTTTGGCAAAATTTAGCGAAGGCATGCGGGTAGCCGTTGTTGCAGGTTTCCAAGGAATTAGCCAAGAGGACCGCATAACCACTTTGGGACGCGGTGGCTCTGACACCACCGCAGTTGCATTTGCAGCAGCGTTTTCAGCTGACCGATGCGATATCTACACAGATGTGGACGGGGTTTATACTACGGACCCTCGAATCGCCGAGAACGCGCGCAAACTGAATAAAATATCCTTTGAAGAGATGTTAGAGCTGGCGTCTTTAGGGGCCAAAGTTCTACAAACGCGTTCTGTTGAGCTAGCAATGCGGTATAAAGTGAAATTAAGGGTTCTGAGTAGTTTTGATGAACCTTCAGAAGACGCTGGTACTTTGGTGTGTCACGAGGAGGAAATTATGGAATCCAATGTCGTTTCTGGAATTGCTTATTCACGGGATGAAGCAAAGATGACGCTTGTTTCGGTTGCTGACCGCCCCGGTATTGCAGCCGCGATCTTCGGCCATTTGTCAGATGCCGGTGTGAATGTCGACATGATCATTCAAAACATCGCTGAGGACGGGCGGACTGATATGACTTTTTCATGCCCAACAGAACAAGTCATGCGGGCAGAGAGAGCGCTGCAAGAGGGTAGCTCTAAACTCCATGTGAATTTTCAACAATTGATCGCGGATACAAATGTTGCGAAAATATCTGCCGTCGGCATAGGAATGCGCAGTCAGTCCGGTGTTGCAGCAAAAATGTTCAAGACCCTTTCGGATGAAGGCATAAACATTAAGGTCATTGCCACATCAGAGATTAAAATTTCTGTACTGATTGATCGAAAATATATGGAACTTGCCGTCCAAGCACTGCATGATGTGTTTGAGCTCGAAAAAACCCCATAAAAAGGGTAAAATTTTAATGTCACAACAATCAGATAGCGAAAGCCGCAAACTTCTTGGACGGTTGCGCGATACTATGGCCGAGGATTCGGAGGGTCAGGCGCGGCTGAATAAGATAACGCACCTTATCGCAGATGCGATGTCGACAGAAGTGTGTTCCATTTATTTGTTTCGCGACGAAAAGACACTCGAGCTTTGTGCCACAGAAGGGCTTAACGCCGAGGCGGTCCATAAGACCCGGATGAAATTAGGCGAAGGGCTCGTGGGTCGCGTGGCCGAACGCGGCAACGTCGTTAACACGGCAATCGCCCCTGCTGAAAAGGGCTTTCGGTTTATGCCTGAAACAGGAGAGGAAATTTACTCTTCTTTTCTTGGTATTCCTATCCAGAGGCTAGGCCAGGGTGTCGGCGTCTTGGTGGTACAGTCAAAAGCGGAACGTAAATATACCTCTGACGAAGTTTATGGGTTGGAAGTCGTGGCTATGGTCCTTGCAGAAATGACCGAACTGGGGGCATTTGTTGGCGAAGGTGCGGCTCTTCGGCCACTTCACCAAGAGGCCACGATGTTTCGCGGAACTGTCGCCCAAGAAGGCGCCGTTTCGGGGTATGTCTGGCTTCATGAACCGCGGGTTGTTGTCACCAATCTGATCGCTGAAGATACTAAGGGCGAAAAACAAAGGCTAGATAATGCGCTCAAAGAACTTCGCCTTGGAATTGACGAATTACTTAATGGTGTCGAAGTAAGTAATAAAGAACCGCGGGAAGTTCTGGAAGCCTATCGAATGTTTGCCCACTCTAGAGGGTGGATCCGGCGTATGGAAACCGATATCGATCAGGGCCTTTCCGCTGAAGCTGCTGTTGAGAAGGAACAATCTTCCACTCGGGCACGGATGACCAAAGCCTCTGATGCCTATATGCGCGACCGTCTTCATGATCTTGACGACCTGTCAAACCGGCTGTTGCGTCTGCTAACGGGGCAAGGTCAAAACACTGGGGCTGAAATGCCAGAGCATCCCATCCTAGTGGCCCGTAATGTCGGCCCCGCCGAACTTTTGGATTATGGGCGCAAACTAAAAGGGTTAGTTCTCGAAGAAGGTTCTGTCGGCTCACACGCCTCCATAATAGCACGCGCTTTGGCGATCCCACTGGTCATTCATGCCGAAAACATCACTGCAGAAGCCCTTAATGGCGACCAGATTATGATCGACGGAGAACAGGGTATTGTCCATCTGCGTCCAGATGAAAGCGTCGCCCATGCGTTTAAAGATAAGATGGCAATGCAAGCTCAGGCTCAGCAGCGATATGTTGCACTGCGCAACGAAGCGGCAATCAGCAAATGCAACAGACGCATAAGTCTCATGATGAATGCGGGCCTGATGGCAGACCTGCCAAGCCTGGAAAATTCAGGCGCAGAAGGCGTTGGATTGTTCCGTACTGAATTACAGTTTCTTCTGCGCAACCAAATGCCCCGCCGCTCTGAACTCAGTGGAATTTATAGCAAGGTTATGGATGCCGCTGGGAATTTGCCTGTCGTATTTCGAACACTCGATATAGGCTCTGACAAAGTGCTACCCTACATGACCCGCGTCACAGAGCCAAACCCTGCTTTAGGATGGCGCGCGATCCGGGTCGGTTTGGACAAACCTGGAGTTTTGCGGATGCAGCTTCAGGCCTTTTTACGCGGTGCGAATGGCAGACCTTTAACGATTATGTTTCCATTTGTTTCGCTGCCAAACGAATTCTATACAGCGCGTCAGGAGATGGACAAAGCAATCGAGCGCGAAATCCGATTAGGCCATCCGATACCTGACAAGATCAAGATAGGAGCGATGCTTGAGACGCCAGCTTTGGCCTTTGCACCGGACAGTTTCTTAAGCGATGTCGATTTTTTATCAATTGGCGGAAACGATCTAAAGCAATTTTTCTATGCCGCCGACCGCGAAAATGAGCTCGTGCGCAAAAGATATGACTCACTCGACGGAAGCTATCTTAAATTCCTCCAGCATATTATCACACGATGTGAGCAAGCAGATACAAAATTATCCTATTGCGGCGAAGACGCAGGACGCCCCATTGAGGCTCTTTGCCTTGCTGCGATTGGCATCAATACGCTTTCGATGCGGCCCGCCTCTATTGGCCCCGTTAAGCATTTATTAATTAGGACCGATCTTAGTGCATTAAAAACTGTGATCGAGCAAGCCTATTCAAAAGGAGGTTCAGCAGTTCGCAATGAAGTCAATGAGTTTTTTCTCCAACAAACAAAGTAAAATGACCAGAACACATCCATGGCGTTGATCGTGTAAGAGCCTTCTTGATGTTGATGGACGTGGCCTTAAGCAATACGCTTAGACGTCTGTATTATAAAATACTCCACCCTTGGACTGGATTCGTGAAGCACATCAACATTCTCAGTTGACTTGTCAAAATTACCACGGTTTTTGGACCGATAGAGATCAAATCATAATTGACTATACTAGGGTCTAGACCAATGGGTTACCCATCCTTATAACCGTTCACAAATGACTCAGATACTGCTGTTCTTTCTCCGAATTATATACCCGGCGCTCTGACCCAAAAGAGCCGCCGGGATAAAGCGCTGGAACCATCACGCTGACCTTACCCGTAATCAAAATTTTGAGCTGAGGATGACACAATATGTGCGCCGAAACACCCGAATATAAAGAAACTCTAAACCTTCCAAAGACCGACTTCCCAATGCGTGCTGGCCTGCCAAAAAGAGAACCGGCTTGGTTGGAACGCTGGGAAAAACTTGGTATTTACGACCGCTTGCGCACCAAGACGGGTCGTAAGTCTTTCACGTTGCACGATGGCCCTCCATATGCCAACGGCAATCTTCACATTGGCCATGCTCTAAACAAAATACTCAAAGACATGGTAGTGCGCAGCCAACAGATGATGGGACATGACGCCCGTTATATTCCGGGCTGGGACTGCCACGGTTTACCAATCGAATGGAAAATTGAAGAATCTTATCGCCAAAAAGGTAAAAATAAAGATGAAGTTCCAGTCGTCGATTTCCGCCAAGAATGCCGTACTTTCGCCGGACAATGGGTGGATGTTCAGCGCGAAGAATTCAAACGTCTCGGGATCACAGGGAAATGGGAAAATCCATACATGACAATGGCGTTTCATGCTGAGCGTGTGATTGCCGAAGAGTTCATGACTTTCCTAATGTCCGGCACGCTGTACCAAGGCTCCAAACCTGTTATGTGGTCTCCGGTCGAAAAGACCGCGCTGGCAGAAGCCGAGATAGAATATCACGATCACAAGTCGCATACGATCTGGGTGCCATTTTCATTTAGCAAAGCGTCGCAAGGCTTGGAGAATGCGCAGGTTGTTATCTGGACGACAACGCCTTGGACTATTCCATCAAACAAAGCTATCGCCTTTAATCCAAAGATTGCCTATGGCCTCTACCGAGTTGATGAGACCGAGGAAGAAAGCTGGGCAAAGCTAGGCGATCTTTATCTTTTCGCAGATAACTTGGCACAGGGCTGCCTCGAAAAATCGCGCGTTACCAGCTTTACCCGTTTACGCGATGTCACAGCGCCTGAGCTCAGCGAGGGAGTCTGTCAACATCCGTTTGCAACCTTGAATGATTTTTGGTCCTACGAAGTACCTATGATTGGCGGCGATCATGTCACCGATGATGCGGGAACCGGATTTGTGCATACGGCACCTTCCCATGGTGCGGATGACTACGAATGTTTTGTCAGCCGCGGCTGGACCGACAGGATGACGAATAACGTCGGTGAGGCCAGCGAATTCCTGCCTCATGTGCCATTTTTTGCAGGACTTGAAGTCTTTGATCGAAAAGGTAGAGAAGGCAAAGCGAACCAGGCTGTGATCACCAAATTAGTTGAAGTAGGTAGGATTATCGCACGCGGACGTATGACCCATAGCTACCCCCATTCTTGGCGCTCCAAAGCACCGATCGTATTTAGAAACACCCGACAGTGGTTCGCCGCCATCGATCGGGAAGTTGGCGATGGGCAAGATAAATATGGCAAAAGCATTCGCGAGCGGGCTCTGAACTCGATCGACCAATTGGTTAAGTGGACACCCCAGACCGGCCGCAACCGGCTTTACTCAATGATCGAGGCCCGCCCCGATTGGGTCCTGTCACGTCAGCGCGCTTGGGGCGTTCCACTCACCTGTTTCACTAAAAAAGGTAGTTTGCCCACTGATGTAGATTTCCTATTGCGAAATACTCAGGTAAACCAACGTATTGTAGAAGCCTTTGAGGACGAAGGAGCCGATGCATGGTATAAAGCGGGCGCAACAGATCGCTTCCTATCTGAGATTGTAGACCCCTCAGAGTATGAACAGGTGTTTGACATTCTGGACGTCTGGTTTGACTCGGGCTCCACGCATGCTTTCGTTCTAAGAGACCGCGAAGACGGGTCTGAGGATGGGATGGCAGACTTGTATCTTGAAGGCACTGACCAACACCGAGGCTGGTTTCACTCTTCAATGTTACAATCTTGTGGGACCAAAGGTCATGCCCCTTACCGAGGCGTCTTGACACACGGCTTTACGCTGGATGAAAAAGGCATGAAAATGTCTAAATCTCTTGGTAATACGGTCGCGCCAGAACAAGTAATCAAACAATACGGCGCGGACATTCTTCGGTTGTGGGTGGCACAGTCAGACTACACCGCCGACCTAAGGATCGGTCCAGAAATTCTAAAAAATACAGCTGATGCCTATCGTCGTTTACGAAATACTATGCGCTTTATGCTCGGATCACTTGCAGATTTCTCTGAAGCAGATCGGAGTGAGCTCTTCCAGATGCCAGAACTGGAACGCTGGGTTTTGCACCGGCTAGCCGAATTGGACGAGACCGTACAAAAAGGCTATTCTGCATACGATTTCCAAGGCGTTTTTCAGGCGGTGTTTACCTTTGCCACTGTCGAGCTGTCTTCCTTTTATTTCGACGTTCGCAAAGATGTCCTTTATTGTGACGGCGATACAATCGAGCGCCGTTCAGCACGAACAGTTCTGGACATATTATTCCATAGACTGACCACATGGCTTGCACCGGTTCTGGTGTTTACAATGGAAGAAGTATGGCTGGAGCGTTTTCCGGGAGAGGAGAGCTCAATTCACCTTCTAGATTTTCCAGAGACGCCCAAAAGCTGGAAAGACCCGGCATTAGCCACAAAATGGGCCAAAGTGCGTTCAGCACGGCGCGTTGTCACAGCAGCATTAGAAATTCAACGTACAGAGAAAGTCATCGGGGCCAGCCTTGAAGCCGCCCCAAGCGTCTATCTCAAAGACAGTAATACGCTAGATATTCTTGCTTCAGTCCCATTTGAAGATGTCTGCATCACATCCGCAATCGATCTGAATGCAGGCTCGGGCCCATCGGGAGCCTTTACTATTGAAGGTGGCAATGAGGATATCGCAGTTGTCTTTGTCAAGGCAGAGGGTGAAAAATGCCAGCGATGCTGGAAAATCCTTCCTGATGTCGGACAACACAGCCATGCCCTTACATGTGGTCGCTGTAGCGCTGCACTCGGTTAAAAACAGGATAAAATTTTGGTCTGATTGACAGTCTATGGGGGGGTATCCCTAAGACCGGCAAAAAAGGCTTTCAAAAGACCTGCAGCCTCATCCTCGCCAACGCCCGGGTAAATCTCAGGTTTGTGATGGCTTTGCGGATGGGTAAAAATTCTAGCGCCTTGCTCTACCGCTCCTGATTTTTTGTCTGAAGCGCCGTAATAAAGCCGACTGATGCGCGCCGCAGCAATGACACCTGCGCACATCGCGCAGGGCTCGAGCGTAACGTATAGATCATAGCCAGCCAATCGGTCCTGTCCCAAAAGTTCACAGGCTGCGCGAATGGCAAGCATTTCCGCATGTGCAGAGGGATCATTTTTCTCGATGGTGCGATTTGATGCTCTCGAAATAATACTACCATTTGGTGAGACGACGACAGCCCCAACAGGCACTTCGCCCCGACTAGCAGCAGCCTGTGCCTCTTGAAGGGCAATATCCATATGGCTTGTAAATATCATATCTGTCTCAAATATCCGGAATTGTTCTTTCAACTACAGAAAAATTCACCTAAACGCCACTATATGAAAAAAACTACCCCAACCGGCGATCGAATTGCCAAAGTTATCGCGCGCGCAGGCATCGCCAGTCGACGCGAAGCCGAGAGAATGATTGAAGCTGCACGCGTCAGCGTAAACGGCACGACAATCAGCTCTGCCGCTTTAAATATAACGCCAAATGACAAAGTAAAAGTCGATGGCAAGCCGATTGAACCTGCTGCCCCTCCCCGGCTATGGTTGTTTCATAAACCTCTGGGTCTCGTCAGTACAACAAAAGACGAACAAGGACGTAAAACAATTTTTGATGCACTACCTGAAGATATGCCTCGCGTCCTGAATGTTGGGCGGCTTGATCTAAATTCCGAGGGTCTGTTACTGCTGACCAATGATGGCGATATAAAACGCCAG
>JAQWKM010000160.1 GCA_029247845.1 Paracoccaceae bacterium
GGATTGCCAGATGAACATTTTCATTTAATCAAAGGCAGGTTCCAAGAAGCTAAGCATACAGTGCTTAACTAGGGAAACAACTTTCGCGTAGAGACGAACTTAGCAACCAATTACACCCACCTCTAGTAACGCAAAACCAAAGTTGCGATCAAAAAAACTGATAACGCTATTTGAAATCCCGTCTTCTAGAAAAAAATCAAATTTTCAGGACTCAATTAGGCCAAAGTCAGTTTCAAACCATTCCATGGGGTTCAAATTATACTGCTCAACGGTACTACATCCTGAGGCTGTTACAGCCAAAACTACAATCAAAACTGCCTGTTTCAATAACTTCTCCTTTAGCACATATGTATTAAATACCCATAATTGCCTCTCTCACTCAACCTTAAATTTTATTTAAATTGAATAATAGAATTTTGCAATTTGATATTTTAGAGCGACATATCATTAAGCTTAAATAAAATTAGCTCTCTTCATCACTTATTTCTCAATAAGAAACAATGAAGATCCAACAAAGAGGACCAAAAATATTGTCTGACATACCAACAGAGCGAAGACAGAGCCCATAACTTTGCTAATATCCCGCAGGGATGTCTTCATCCCTACCGCAGCACTTACAGTCAGCAGCGCCCAACACGACAAAAAAGAATTGAAGCAAGGGTTGTCGTGTTGCGTCATTGCCTGCACTATCACGCGGCTACCATATTATCATGCTGTCAATCACAAAAATAGGGGCCAACATGGCCATGCGAATTAGCTTTACGATGGTTGCAAGTTTGCCAGTTGCGTCTAAACCAGAAAATCCAGCCCCCATAACCTGCGCAACATCGTGTATTCTTGCCCTCAGAAAAACACCCATGGGAAACTAATCAAAACCGATCCAGCTTCCAAAAATTGGATAAGCGTTTATTGCCACTGTAGACAGCACTGTGACACCTAAAACCGTAAACACCAAACGCTCTTGTGTGCGCTCTTCATTTGGCAAAATTGCAGAGATGGCTATCGCAACAGACGCGTCACAAATAGCAACTTATCCCAACGACAAAATGTAAGCCGATAGCGATGCCCAAAAACTGGCACGATTGTCATTCCAAATAAAATGGTGGTCGCAACACCACCAATCGCTAGCATAAGAGTGGTTCCGCCAAGCTAAATAAACGTCTCAAAGCTGATCCGCAGGCCCAAAAGTGCAATACCAAATCGAAAATTGTCCAGGCCGTTAATTCAATAACTTTCGCGTATTTACCTTCTTGCAACAAAAAAAATCTAGCCAATACCGAACAATAAGACCATCAAAATAGCCAGATTCCCATAATGATCAGATATAAACTGAGCCGCAATGGAGATAAGTAATGCCACCAGAAAGCCTCATAATAAAATAGACGATTGTTCACAAATATTTCTAGCAAGTTAAATCTGCATTGCTATGCATTCAAAAATTTCAAGGACAAGGCTCACACTGCAAGTCTGCGCTTGGCATTTGGGATATTAATAAGTCGAAAAAAAATGATGCAAGATGGCCCCTGATGAAAGGCCCACCTTGATTTATGATTTAAGCGCTACGGTAGAGCTTCGTCATTGAAAACTCGCGATGTCCCAGTGCTTCTGCAGCCGTATGCCGACCGTTGGCCGTGCGCCGGATCATATCGATCAACGAGTCACCGGCTTCGTCGATTGTCATATCGCGGCGCAAGATGCCGGACACATCCACATCAACATGCTCGCTCATGGTACGTAAAGTGCGCGGGTTTGCCGTAATTTTGATGACTGGAACAATAGGATTCCCAACAACATTACCCTGACCTGTTGGAAATGTGTGCACCACATATCCGCCTGCAGCCATCAAAGTGACACATTCAGCCGCAGCAGAAGAGCTATCCATGAAATAAAGTCCTTTTCCGGACTTAGGTTCTTCAGCTGGCTCCAGAATGTCGATATATTTGGACGTACGACCGATTTTTTCCAAATTACCGAGCGCTTTTTCCTCAATCGTTGTCAGACCACCTTCAATATTGCCTTTTGTCGGCTGGCTATCGGATAAATCATCTGTTTGATGGGCAAAGATGACATCATCTTGATAGGCTTTCCACATTTCATACCAGCGCTCTCCAACTTCATTGTTAATCGCGCGTTTTTGGCAAATATGTTCTGCCCCAGTGATTTCAGACGTTTCGCCAAAGCACCCATAAATACCGACCGGCAGTAGTTTATCGTACATATTGCCAACCGTCGGACAAGAGCCAAGGCCAGTTGTAGTGTCAGACTCGCCGCATTTCGTTGACACCCACAGCTCTGAAATTGAGCATTCTTCACGCTGAAGTTCAGACGCGTAATGCATCATATCTTTGGCCGCCCGAGACGCATCCATAATGGTTTTAAGGTCGCCGTTTTGCTCGATCGAAAATCCCTGAACTGGCTTTCCAGTTAAGGCGATCCCATCGACAACGCGCTTGGTCCAGCCCGGCTCAATCCCGATCACCACAACTGCAGCGACGTTCGGATTGGCACCCGTCCCAATGATTGTCCGAAAATGTAGGTCTAGGTCTTCACCAAATTGCAAACGCCCATAGGCATGCGGAATGGCCAATGTGCCTTTTATGTTGTTTGCCACTGCCTCACATGCAGCATTAGAAATATCGTCCAAGGGCAGCATAAGAACATGATTTCTGACCCCAACGCGATTGTTGTCGCGGCGGAAACCTTTGAAAGTTTTGTTTGAGAGATCGCTCATTTTAATCGTCCTTACCAGCGTTTCGTTTTACAATTATGCGTATGGACATGATCGCCCTTTTTTACATCTGCAGTGATTATTCCAATGTCTTCACCGTATTTAAACACAGTGTCGCCTTTTTTAAGGTCTTTAAGTGCAATCTTATGGCCAATTGGAGCCGACATTCCGGCAGTCAGCCGAAAAACAGAGTTACCTTTTGCCGTCTCTTCTGGTTCATCATGCGTGACACAAACCATCATATCGGTCCCCGCTTCAAGCCCTTCGATCACTACAACACCGACACTGTCTTGATGCTCATGCACCAAAAGATGTGGAATTTCTGTCATTTCTTAATTTCCTTTTATCACGGTTTTAGAATTATCTTTGGTGCAGCAACCTGCCCCTGTCTTATATCGGCAAAGGCCTGCGCCCCAACTTCAAGCGGACGAACCTCGTACCAGTCAAGCGCGCCTAGTCGACCATCAAACATGGCTGCAGCAGCAGCGCGAAAATCTGCCGCAGTATAGGTATATGTTCCAATAAATGTAATCTCTTGAAGCGTAATGCGTCGAATATCGAGCCCCCCCTCAGCAGATCCAAGCCCAATATGCATAATAACACCACCGGGCCGCACTGCTTTGGACGCTGACGCGCGGGTCGGTGCATAGCCAACGCCATCTATGACCAAATCATAGTGATCATCATCGGCCAGATCCTCAAGCGTAATTACTGAAAAATTTTTCTCAGCGCTCAAAAAGTCTCGGCGCAGCTCGTTTGGTTCCATGACTTTCACATCCTGAATGCCTTGAGCAATCAAAGAAAGAGCGGACCCTACCCCGATAGCACCACCGCCGATTACCAAGGCCCGAATGTCTCCACTTTGTGCCCCCAGAGCCGCCTTAGCCAGTCGCACGGCATGCCATCCACAGGCAATAGGCTCTGCCATACAGGCTTTTTCCAGACTAAACCCGTCGGGAACAACGGTCAAATTTTCTATACGCATACAGATATATTGCGCAAACCCACCCTCTTTTGGAGGCATCGAAATAATCTTTCGATCTGGGCATAAATTATCGCGGCCGGAAATACAGGCCGGACACTGCCCACATCCCACAAGAGGGTTAATCGTGACTCGGTGGCCCTGTTGCGCACCCTCAACAATCGTTCCAGAGACTTCGTGTCCGAGGATCAAAGGTGCAGGTCGGCGCTCGTCATGCCCCAAAAAGGCATGCATATCCGATCCACAGATACCCACACTATCAATTTTTATCAACTTTTCTTTGCCGATGGGCGTTGGATCTGGCATTTCCTGAAAAGCAAGCCATTCAGGCCCTTTGTAAACAACCGCTTTCATTTTGCTGTAAAACCTCCATCGACCATTAAAACTTGTCCTGTGACATACGCAGACGCATTGGACGCCAGAAACAACACCGTTCCATCAATATCTTCGGGCTCGCCATTGCGTCCAATACATGTCTGTTCTGCATTGCGCGCTACGCGATAAGGGTCGGCGAAAACAGGCGCGGTGAGTTCCGTCCTAAAAAATCCCGGTGCAATCGCATTGGCATTGATCCCGTCACATGACCAAGCTTCGGCCATAGCGCGCGTCATCTGGGCGACGCCACCTTTTGAAACACCGTAGGCCAACCCGCCCGGAAAAGCACGAAAACTCTGCAGCGACGCGAAATTGATAATCCGACCCCAACCTTTTTCCCGCATTGCCGGTACAAAGTATTGCGATAGAAAAAAAGGGGTGCGCAGATTAAGGTCAAGCGTCATGTCCCAGCCTTGCGACGTCACCTCGTCAGCTGACTGGCGTGTATTTATTCCAGCCGCATGAACTATTATATCAGGCGACCCGAAGGGCTGCGCCGCGTTTTGCGCCAAGTCCTCTAATAGGTCCCGATTTGCAACATCGTGGTCCACGCCACTGAATGCCTCGCCAATCTCCTGTTTTAGGCTGAACAAAGCATCTCGGCGTCGTGCTACGCCGACAACTTTTGCCCCAGCTGATGCAAGTGCAATCACTGCGCGGCGTCCAAGACCTGCACTTGCTCCTGTTACACAAGCGACTTTTCCACTTAAATCAAAAAGATTTGGAAAAATAGAGGCTTGCCTCATGATGGGCCGAGGTCAAAGTTTTCTCCAGGAAAATACTTTTTAAGGCGAATATCAGCGGTTCTTGCGTGCGCCTCCATCCCTTCGAGCCGTGAAATACGCGCAGTTGCCAAAGCAATGGGTTTTGAGCCTTCGCGTGTTGAACGCTGCCATGTAACAATTTTCATATACTTATGTACCGACAAACCACCTGTGTAGGAGGCAGCCCCTGACGTGGGCAGAACATGGTTTGTTCCAGACGCTTTATCTCCAAAAGCAACTGTCGTTTCTTCTCCCAAGAACAGCGAACCATAACAGCTCAGACGACCAAGCCACCAGTCAAGATCCTCGGCCTGCACTGTCAAATGCTCTGGTGCGTAGGCATCCGAGGTTGCCGCCATCTCTTCGCGATTATCGCAAAGGATAACCTCAGCATAATCCCGCCAAGCCGCCGCTGCATTTTCGCGGTTTAAGTCTGGCAAATCTGCAATCAAGCCGGGCACTAAATCTATAACCCGCTCGGCCAGAGCGCGGTCATCAGTGACCAACCACACTGGAGAATTATACCCATGTTCTGCCTGACCGACGAGATCAACCGCAACCACCATCGCATCAGCAGAGCTATCAGCCAGCACAAGACTATCTGTCGGCCCTGCAATCATATCAATTCCGACACGACCAAACAAAATGCGTTTGGCTTCTGCGACGAACTGATTGCCTGGCCCAACAAGTATATTTGCCTTTGGCAGTCCAAAAAGACCAAAACTCATGGCGGCGACGCCCTGAACGCCCCCCATGGCCAAAATAGTATCCGCACCACAAACGCGCGCCGCATAGATGATCGCCGGTGCTATACCAACCTCCGCTCGTGGCGGTGAACAGGCAACAATATGACTACATCCAGCCACTTTGGCAGTGGTTACAGTCATAATTGCGCTTGCAATATGGCTATAGCGCCCACCCGGAATATAGCAGCCAGCTGCTGCTACAGGTATGCTTTTCTGACCGGCAATAAGACCTGGAACGATTTCGATTTCAATGTCTTTTAAAGTCTCTTTTTGGGCTTGGGCAAATTTGCGCACGTTCTGATGCGCAAAATCGATATCACGCTTTAACTTTTCAGAGACAAGCTTACAGGTCTGTTCAATCTCTTCCTCACTCAGGATAACACTGCCTTCGTATTTATCGAATTTTGCGGCATACTCTAGGGCGGCGACATCACCACGCGCCTCAATGTCATCGAGAATTGACTGAACTGTTTGCCGCACGTCTGTCGCGTCAGATGTAGAGGTCAACTCTGCTTTCTTGAGATATTCTGTGACCATAAATCCGTCCTAAGTTTGATGTGTCTGAACCAAAAATCACCTCCCTGAAGAAGCATAAATCCCAATTTTGCCCTGTCGATAAAACAATACGTGATTCAAAGTCAATGTAAGCGCTTACATTTTTTGATGCAAGCTCTTACATTTATACTGACGGCAATTAAAAATATCGTTAATATGAAGAAACAGGCAGAGTGGAAGTGATACTAACAAATATGAACCAGAACAACTCCATACCAACTCTAGCAGATGTTGCGAGAAAGGCAGACGTATCCACTGCAACAGTCTCAAGATGTTTAAATTCGCCCGATCAACTTAGCCTGACAACGCGCACAAAAGTTATGACTGCAGTGGCCGAGTTAGGCTATGCACCAAACTTTAATGCCCAATCTCTCGCGGCGCGGCGCACAAATACCGTCGGCGCAATCATTCCAACCATGGATAACGCGATTTTTGCCCGCGGCCTTCAGGCCTTTCAAGAAGAACTCGGGAACTTAGGTAAGACTTTGATTGTTGCAAGCTCATCTTACAAGCCTGATTTGGAACTTGAGCACATCAGGACCTTGACAGCACGGGGCGCTGATGGGCTCTTGCTGATCGGCTACCATCGTAATCCAGAAATTTATAATTTTCTCAAACAACGTGATATCCCTGCATTGATCGCTTGGGCCTATCAAACCGGCACAGACCAAATTTCCATCGGATTTAACAATGAAAAGGCGATCCGCCCTCTTGCAGAACAGGTTATTGCACTTGGGCATAAAAATATTGGCTTTATTTCAGCACCAACAGAAGAAAATGATCGAGCCCGTGACCGTGTCAATAGCGTCCGTATCGCTATGCAGGGTGCTGGACTTAATCCACGTGACCTCAAACTGATTGAGGCGACTTACTCGATTGAAAACGGGCGCGACGCTTTTGAAAAGCTCATGTCGTTAGATGCCCCCCCCACAGTTGCGATGTGCGGTAATGACGTTTTAGCATTGGGTGCGTTAAAACAGGCCAAGG
>JAQWKM010000174.1 GCA_029247845.1 Paracoccaceae bacterium
CTGGTTTATTGACGAAATAAGGCTCGTTCCAGATGTTTTAGTGTCTGACACTTCAGCCATGTTTTAGCTCCTTAACTCCCTAAATGAACGGTCAAAATACCCGTTTGTTTAATTTACGTTAAAAGTTGTTTTAAATTATAAACTAAATATTACAAGCGCTGAGGTTTCTTTTACCTAGCGTTTTAATTCGAACTCCAGTTCAAAGCCCACCGAGCGATTGTCATACATCAGGCTTTTGTTCTTTATTCTTCGCATCTATCATCTGTTGGATAACCCATTTAGAGTAAATTAGAAGAAGGCTATTCGGTGATTGTCCCCTAGGCCAGATAGTGATTTTGCAGACATTCTCATTTTCAAATTCTATCAACATAATACGTTTAAGATTTCAAAAGTTAACGAAGTGTCAGTTTATAATAAGGTTTATCGCAAAAAACTCACTAAGATTTGGTTTGACAGAATTATACCTAAACTTAACGTCGTATTGAGAACCTATTTCGCCTTTTCTTCTGCCTTTTCCGCAGTTGGCATTTCAATCACTTCCGCAACGCCTTGCTCAACGAGTTTAGCGGCAGCCTGACTTTCAATAGATACGACTGTTTCGCTTGCCAGGAGAACATCATTGATCGTTGTTTCTTCTAAAAGCTTTAGCTTGGTCCATTCGACCTTATCATCGTCCTTATCGTTATCGCCATCTGCTTTGGATCTGGCCTTAATGGATTTCAATCCATTGGGCGCTTTGCTCTTGCCATTTATTGCGCTCATCATTGTGTTAAGGGTTATCAATTCTCCTTGGCGCAGTGCGCTGGTTCTCTTTTTTAGAATATTGATACGTGAAATTAGGATATCCAAACGCATTTGCATGTCGTCTAGTTCTTTGTAGAGCGTATCAATTGCAGACAAAGCTTTGCCAATGGGGTGCGAGCTTAGTTGGTCCTCCAGTATAGCATTTACGTCAACGGGAGGCGCCTTGGCAGCCGTTCTTTTGGTCTTTGGGGTAGGCCGATTACTGGTACGTTTTGCTGTCGCCATTTTAGTATCCTCAGTTTTGGCACAATACTTGCAAGCTTCTTCGAGAACGGAAACTGAAGAGAAACGTATATCAGACAATGAAAGTTCTCAAGGAATATCTCGGTTTTAGAGCCTCTGCTCTTCAACTGCGCGAGCAGCGGAATAATGTTATCGGTTCTAATATCGCCAACGCCGCGACGCCGAACTACAAAGCGCGGGATGTAGATTTTGAGAAGGCTCTCAAAACACAATCTGGTGGTGGTGATCTAAATCGGTCAAATCAGAAGCATTACGGTGATATTGATATCGCGACGGGTGACACCCTTAAATATCGTCAAAATATGAATCCATCTGCAGACGGAAATACTGTCGAACTCTCAGTTGAGCAAATGGAGTTCTCAGAGAATACAGTCAGGTACATGTCGTCGCTCAATTTCTTAAACAGCCGGATCACTGGGCTGATGTCCGCGATCAGGGGGGAATAAATGGCTGAAGTAAAAAATATTTTTGACGTTGTGGGACGCTCTTTAGGGGCCCAAATGGTGCGCCTAAATGCAGTAGCATCAAACTTGGCAAATATGGAGAGCAAAGCGGGTTCGGCTGAAACTGCTTTTAAACCCATTCGGCCCGTCTTCCAAACTGTGTTCAGTGAAAACTATGGAGAAAGCGGATTAGCCAGTGTTGACGCAATAGAGGTTGTTCCGTTGGATCGAAAACCAGAGCTAATTTATGAACCTGGCCATCCTAACTCGGATGAACAGGGCTACGTTTACAAAGCACCGGTCAACTCAGATGAAGAGATGGTCGATATGCTTGAAGCCAGTCGCCAGTATCAAAACAATCTTGAAGTTATTTCCACTGTTCGGACGCTGATGATGCGTACGATCAACATGGGTAAGTGAGTAGGAGTTTAAATTATGGATGTTAGTAGCAGTAATATGAGCCAACAGGCCCAGAAGGAAATTCTGGATAAATTGGGTATTAGAAGTGCGAGCGACGTGACCAATGAATCTAGCGACTCGCTGGGCCAGGAAGATTTCCTTACTCTGATGACCGCACAGTTGCAAAATCAGGACCCGATGGCGCCCATGGATAATGGCGACTTTATTGCGCAGATGGCTCAGTTCTCGCAAGTAACCGGTATAACCGAAATGTCCAATTCGCTGAAAGCGATGGCTGAAGAGTTTAAGCAGTTTAGAATAGGGTCAGTAACGAATGTCCTAGGCAGTTCAGTTCTCGTTCCAGGTGACGTTACAGTAGCTGATCAAAACGGTGAGTTGCATGGCGTTTTCGAACTCGAAAAAACTTCGATAGATACACGTGTGAACTTCATGGATGCTAAAACCGGTGAGCAACTGGATGTTAAGAGCATGGGTCCTCAGGCCTCTGGTCTGATTGGCTTCCAGTGGACTAACCTTCCGGAAGCTTACAAGGACGGTTCCAAAGAGATGAAGGTAGAAGTTATGGTCAATTATGGAGAAGGGATGCAAAGCCTCCAGCCAAACCTCTTCTCCAAAGTGATCGGAGCTGAAGTTGATAAAAATACAGGCGCGACAAATTTAGAACTAGAAAATGACCAGACTGTAGACGCTTCGAGCGTGCTACGGTTTCGGATGTAATTGAATATATAGGATAGGGAGACAAATAGATGTCATTTTATACCGCACTTACTGGACTAAACGGATCGCAGGCTGACATTGCTGCGACTTCAAACAACATTGCGAACGTTGGGACTACCGGTTTTAAACGAAGCCGGGCTGAATTCGGTGACATCTTCGCGACCTCTCCATTGCAGAACTCCTCATCTTCGATTGGTTCTGGTTCTATCCTGAAAGGCGTTAAGCAGCAATTTACTCAAGGTAACATTGCGGCATCCCTGAACGCTTTGGATCTTGCGATTTCTGGTCAGGGTTTCTTTGCATTGAAACCATCGCTGACGTCATCTCAGGTCGTTTATACTAGAAACGGGTCTTTTAACGTAGATAATAACCGTAATGTTGTTGACTCAACTGGACAGTTCCTACTGACTTACCCAGTGAACGAAGATGGATCCGTAACTTCGAAAACGATTAATGAAGCGGTGCCTTTGCAGTTGCCAGTTACGTCTGGTGAGCCTAAAGCGACAAGTACAATTGACCTGGCCGTCAACTTGCCCGCTGATGCTCCTGTTGTCACGGATCATCCAAAATTTGAAGCTGGTTATTCGTTTAACCTTAACGATCCAGATTCATTTACGAATTCAACGTCACTTACAATCTTTGATGATCTTGGTAACCCAACAATTGCAACCGTATACTTTATCAAAACACAAAATGCTGGTGCGGAAGACCCGACTAATAAGTATGATACGCGACTTGTGATTGATGGCACTGTTATTGATCCCGATCTTGTGGCCGCTGTGAATGATAATGGAGATCAACTGTTTGTAGACCGATTTGGAAGGGAAACGACCGTTGCAGGTATTCCGGATGATAACTATTTCTCCGAAGGTAAGGGCTCTGCACTGTACCGCAAGGACGAACTTAACGAAGTAATTCCATCTCAACCTTCAAGACTTACCGGTTCACAGAGTTCGTTTGACTTTGGGGAAGAGGGTAACAAACTTATCGAGGTTACGAATGATCCGATGAGGTTTAAATCCACCAGAGAAGCGGGTAACGCTGACAGTGCTGTGTTTTGGGGAAAAGATTTTCTTCTTGTAAACGTGGATGATGGGGATGTGCCGGTAAGTATTGATCTAAAGCCTGGTTTTTACAATGCGGCACAGCTAGCAACGGAAGTTCAAAGGTCAATTAATGACGCCTACGGCGATGATACGAAACTGCAGGTTCGTTCAAACGTTGACGATAAGTTGAATATCGATTTCTATACTTTGAATACTGGTGACGGCACGCTGAAGGGGCTTACATCTGCAGTTGAGGTTGATCTTCTTCAAAAATCATACGTTTCTGATCAAATCGGGGTGGATACTACTGGCTCGTCGCCCGATTTTACTCGTGAACAATTTTTGGCACATGCCCAGGTTCGCATTATTGATGCTCTTAATGCGTATGAAAAAACGAACCCTAATATGCTAGGTGCTGGGAACTCAAAGTTTACTAGAGGTGCTGCTGGGCAAATGGCAAGTATTTACGAAAAAACAGAGGTCACAAGTTTTAAATTGGCTTCACAGACTGCGGATGGCGCAGGCGGAACCCAAGTAGATCGTCATATGGTTTATTCATACTACAACAAGAACCCTGATTTGGAAGTTTATCAGAATAAACAAACAGTCTCCACGGGAGCTGAAATTAAGTATGACGCATCCAACAATGTTCTTACTGTTCCTTTTCCTTCTGGAACGGATATGTCAAAATATTCTTCTGGAGAAATAGTAAGGCTAGTTGGCGATTTTGCTTCTCAAGATGCAGTTTTAAATGGCCGTAAGCTTACCGTCCTCGAAGTGAATTCGACTGTCGGCGCGGAGTCTATAAAAATCAACACGACCGGTGAAGGGTTTCCAGATTCCGCATTCACGCTAACACAGGCTGGAACAGTCACGGAGACAACTAATTTTTCAGAGGCTTATATCTTAAGCGATACGGCGACTGATGTTGAAGCGTTTTTTGAAGGCGCAGACCTAGCACCAACTGGGGCTGTAGACAGCTATAATAACAAAAAGATTGTGCTTCGGGAGACATCGAGCAATAAACATTCTTATAATCATGGAGACTCCGACCTAAATTCAGTAGCAATTAGCACTGCTAGTTCTTTAGCCGCGACTACCAAATATATGGTTACTACGCTTGGCACAACAGATTGGGGTACGGCCGCAGGTGGATCCGGTTATACACCTTCTGAGGGGTCTGTATTCACCACAGGTGGATCAGGACCGACAACGTTGGCTGGGACTGGCCGGATTACCGAAGTATTCGATGCTTCTATTGCTGACTCTGGCGGTCTTGCAATGGCGGATTTGGGTGAGTTGACGGTAGGCAACGGAACTTTATTTGCTGGTGCTACTCTTCAGCACCGTGACTCAACTGCTTCTGATACAAATGCGTCTGCTGCAGGGTTACCAAAGAAGACTGTTGGAAAAGAGTATATAATTTCGGCAGCGGGAACTTCCCTGGACGCCTCGCTTGCTGTAGGCAGTAAATACGAATTGACTTGGAATGGAACCAAATTCCAGATGAATGGCAAAGACCTGCCGCTCGATGCAAAGGTTATCCCAGCGGGTCAAAAATTAGAAATTGTTACTGCAGGTACAGGTACCGTGAATGCTCTTGCTGCTAATCCAGCGACTGCTATTGCTGCAAACTACCCCTTGAAAACGTCCATCACAGTTAATCTGGGTCTTAACTCGGCAAGTGCATTAACTTTGTTAGATGCTAGTGGCAACGTTGTCCCGCTAGATGCACAGGTAATAAAAGTAACTGAGGTTTTCTCTGACTTTCAATCTGAGGGTCTCAGCTACCGTGGCGTTACAGACGGCGCTTTGAAAAAGTCTCTTGATAGCCTTGGCTTAGATTCGGCAGGCTATGCAAACGATACTGTTTGGGTTGATGAAAAAAATCCTCCAATTAAGATCTCTTATGACGCAGTTAATCAAAAATTTGAGTTTGGAGTAAACCACACAGCCGTAGGGCCGGGAACTGACAGTAATTTCCGTGCATTTAAAATTTCTGGTGCCTCAGATGCTGATGGAACAAACAATCTTGGTATTCCGGCGGCAGATGCTGCCGCGCAAGTCGCCATCAGTAGTACAGCCATCACTAGTGGAGAGCCCTATGTGGCAGATGGTGCTGAGATGCAAATTAATGCGAAAAGGTTTGGTGCTGTCGTAAAATATAACAGTGATACTAAAACATTCACATTTGCGAGCGGTACTACAGGAGAAGCTATCAGAGGTGACAAGGCTCTTGGCGTAGATGTCGACCAAAGTGCTTCTAATATCCAAGTTGGACGATACTCGCTATCTAGCGCGGATGGTTCCGTAGTAAATAGCACGTTTGATACAATCACTCGATATATGGGCATCGGTGATAGTGGGCTAATGGGCGTTGGCGCAAGCAAAAATGATGTGTCCTTTACAGCAGGTCGCGGTTTAGCGTCTGACCCTGCTCAGGCTATTGGCGCCTCTGCTACCGAGCCTTTAAGTGAAATTTTCGCTCTATCTGCTTCTGGCGGTGGAAATGTGTTTAACGTTTCTGTGAATGGTATCAGTGGTATTATCGAGGTGCCAGGAGGCAACTATGTTGGCTCCACACTTGCTGAGCAACTTCAAACGCGGATCAACCAAATTTCAGATCAGGACACTGGTGCAGTTGTTGGTGGAGTAACGGTACAATACAAATCTGATTCCAATAATTTTGTCTTTACTACCGGTACGACGGGAGACCTCTCAACTATTAAAGTGAAGGGAGCTGCGAAATTGGGGCTTGATGACGTTCCTCTTGGTGTTGGGGCAATACCTGAAATTACCAATCTCGTACAAGCAACCAACGCTGCAGGTGTCCCACTTTTTGTAAACGCGGCAGGAGAGGTGGTTGAAACGCCACCGGATAACCTCGTAGATGACTTCTATCCATTATATGTTGATGAGGGCGAACTAACTTTTGATAAAACAGGTAGTATAATCAGTCCGACAAACCGAGTTCACTACGAACAACAGTCTGAAGGTTTTTCTATCGCGTTGGATGTTGATTACAGTGCGTCGACACAGCTTTCACAACCGTTCTCAGTTAATAACTTGGATCAGGATGGTTTCACATCTGGTCGACTTGATGGTTTGGATATTGATGCGACAGGTTTGTTGCGTGCAAACTATACCAACGGTGAAAACAAACCTCTTGGTAAGATCGTTATGGCCAACTTTAACAACCAAAACGGTTTGAAGCAGGTTGGTAACGCGACATTTGTTGAAACTGCGAGTTCTGGTACTGCGACATTTGGTGAGGCTGGTGCGGAAGGCTTTGGTTCTATCCAGTCTGGTTCTCTCGAGCGTTCGAACGTGGATATTACCGAAGAACTTGTGAACTTGATTACTGCTCAACGGAACTTCCAAGCGTCTTCCAAGGCGATTGAAACTTCTACGCAGTTGACACAGGCGATCATCCAGATCCGCTCATAAAACTGAGCTAATCATAGGAGACTAAAGATGGACCGGGTTGTATACCTAGCGTTGAATTCGCTTAAGGCTATTAAAGTTGATCAACGCATCAACGCCAATAACTTAGCAAATATTCAAGTACCGGGCTTCAAAAAAGATATGCCCATGGCTAGGTCCAGTACGTTTCTTTCAGCAATGGATCAATACCAAAGTAGGGTTTTTGTATCATCTAATGATAAAATGCGATTTTCAGATGTTGAGGGCTACATAGAACGAACCGAAGGAAAAATGGATTTCGCCATACGTGGGGAGGGATATTTTTTCGTTGAGCCTGCACTTGGTCTCGGGCCTGCTTTATCGCGGCGTGGTGATTTTAATCTGCGGTCAAATGGTGATTTAGTAGATGGGGCTGGGAATTTCTTACTAGATAACAATCTGCAAAGAATAAACTTACCAGCTGCTAGGAGAGTTATTATTGATGAGGCGGGTAAAATAATTATTGAGCCATTTGGATCTCCGGACGGAACGAGGCGGAATGCTGGAATACTTGGAACTATACTTGGTTCGGACCTAGATTTAGTAAAGGATGCAGATGGAGCAATTCGACCAACGTCCGGCGCTATGCCACAGCCAGACCAACAAGCGATTGTGCTACAAGGTTCTTTAGAAAAAAGTAATGCAGACTCTTTAGATGCTCTTTTACGCAACATCGAAGGTCAACGCACTTTTGAGCTTAACGTAAAATTTATTAAAAATGCCGAGGAGCTCGATAAAGCTGGAACGCGAATCATGGGCTTTCCCAGCTAGATAAAAAAACCTTTTCAACATATGTTTCTAATTTGTATGGATGATTTATGCATAGTCCATAAGCTCTATGTCGTCAGATGTATCAAGTTGACTAATATATTTGTCAGTAACAACCCAAAAATTTATTTTTTTATATTAAATTTAGCAAAAATAAGTTTTGGCACATGTCTTGCACTCTTTATTCTTAAAAGAGAGGTCTAGAAATGTCATCTTCATCAATGCACGTCGCAAAGACAGGTTTAACTGCTCAGCAGACACGTATGCAGGTAATATCCAACAACCTATCCAACGTAAATACGGTCGGTTTCAAAAGTGATAGGATCAATTTTGAAAGTTTGCTCTATCAAATTTCGCGCGTCGCTGGCGATCCAACTTCCGAGGGGACTGCTCTGACCTCACCCTTGGCTTTGGGGACTGGTGTAAGGGCGGTAAATACTGAGAAAAAATTCTCTCAAGGGGCAATGATTACAACAGATAACGCTCTTGATCTTGCAATTGATGGCGATGGATTTTTTCAAGTCTTACGTCCAGATGGAACGTTTGGCTATACGCGTGCTGGTGCGTTTTCTCGTGAAGCAACTGGCTTACTGGTGACGCCAAGTGGTTATGCCATTCAACCTGAAATAAACGTTCCGCCGGGTGCCAGTAATATCAGTATCTCTCAAGATGGTGTGGTCACTGCGAACCTGCCAGGAGAAAACGTGCTTAGTGAACTAGGCCAGATAAGTATATCGACTTTTGCAAATCCACGCGGCCTAACTCCAATTGGAGAAAATTTTTATTCATCGACTTTGGCGAGTGGGGAGCCAAATCTGGGTGTCCCGGTCCAAGATGGCCGCGGTAAGCTGGTGCAGGGAGCTTTGGAGAGTTCTAACGTGAATGTTGTGCAGCAGCTGATTGAAATGATCGAAACCCAAAGGGCCTACGAAGTCAGTTCTAAATCTATCACCGCAGCTGACGAAATGATGCGCTTTATTTCTAATAATCTCTAATAGTGTGGGCCTTTAAATGCGTCTAATCTCAGTTTTTATATGCTTCCTGACTTTGCCTCTTGTAGGTTGTTCAACCTATGTTGAAGAGATTGCAAGCGCAGATTTCGCGCCAGTAATGCCTGAGGCTGAAGCTCCAAAAGCTTATCCCGATGGAGCTATCTTTAGCAATCAGTCGAACGGACTTTTCGCAACAGAACGCAAAGCTTCACAGGTGGGTGACATCCTAACAGTTTCATTAAGTGAGAGTTTTAATGCAACCAAATCGCAGTCTGCCGTAACAGGGAAAACGGACAGTATTGGCGTTACCATACCACAAGGACTATTGAAGGATATCACAGGAAAAGGTGCCACTGACGCAGACTACACAATGGGCTCGACCCAGGCCTTCAATGGCAGTGGTTCTGCTGCTCAGTCAAATTCGATTACTGGCTTGGTATCAGCATCTGTTGTCCGTCTTTATGCAAATGGAAATCTACAAATCCTAGGTCAGAAAAAGTTAACTCTGAATAATGGAGACGAATATGTACGCGTCAGCGGTATTGTGAGGCCTCAGGATATAGGTGTTGGTAATATCGTGAATTCAAACCGACTGGCCAATGCAGAGATTACATATATAGGTGCAGGCGAAGTAGCTGATACTGCTAGACGTGGTTGGCTTGCGACCCTGTTCACTGTGGTTTCCCCAATTTAGAAAGCTCATTATGAGACGTACATTATCGAGACTGGGAATGATTTTACTTCTGAGCTTTTGCTCAGGAGCAACTTTCGCTGATAGGTTAAAAGATCTGACTAGCCTTGCAGGTGTTAGAAACAACCAACTTGTTGGTTATGGTTTAGTAGTGGGCTTATCGGGAAGTGGCGATGCAAATCTTGGACTAACAATACAGTCCATGCAAGCCATGTTGTCTAGGTTTGGCATGTCAACAAATGCTGCCGGGCTATCAGGCGTAAATACTGCTGCCGTTATGGTGACTGCAGAGCTTACACCGTTTATGAAGCCGGGCCAGCAATTAGATGTAACAGTCTCTGCTCTTGGAGGGGCCCAGTCACTTCGTGGTGGGACTTTACTTATGACGCCACTTCTGGGAGCTGACGGACAGACCTATGCAATTGCGCAAGGAAACCTAGCAGTTGGAGGTCTTGGTGTAGAAGGCGATGATAATTCTTCTTTAACAGTAAATATTCCAACAGTTGGGCGAGTGCCACAGGGAGCTACAGTTGAGAGACTGGTCGAAACGCCGTTTCTTCAAAATGAATACCTCGTTTTAAATCTCCATCGCAATGATTTCTCTACGGCCGCGGCTGTGGCAGAAGCTATAGATGAGATTTTTGGTGAAGGCGTAGCCGTTCCTATAGATGCTTCTTCCATTCGCGTGCAAGCACCAGTAGATCCCAGCCAACGTGTAGCATTTGTTGGATTATTAGAAAACGTAGAAGTAGAGCCTGCAGCACCACCAGCGCAAGTGATTGTTAATTCACGCACTGGTACAATCATTATCAACGGGAATGTGCGTGTGACACCTGCAGCGATAACTCATGGTAGTATGACAGTTCGTGTTACAGAGGATCCAATTGTAACGCCTCAGAATAATGTTGTCGTTACTGATGCTGCGGTGGTTGCTACGCCTGCGGCTCCAGTTGTAACCCCTGATACAGATATCCAAGTTGAAGAAGAGATTGCCAAGGCCTTCGTTTTCGATCCAGGCGTAAGTTTAACGGATATCGTCGATGCTGTGAACGCTGTTGGTGCTACTCCTTCTGATCTTGTCGCTATTCTTGAAGGTTTGAAAGTTTCTGGCGCACTGCGAGCGCAGCTGATCATAATGTAGGAGCATAAGTTAATGAATGATAATTTGATGAGCATAACTCCAGCCCATACCTCAGTTGTTCAGAAATCAGTGGAAAATAGAACCGCTGATGATAAAGCGTCTCTTGCTGAAGTCTCAGAACAATTTGAAGCGATATTTGTCAACGAACTGATGAAGGCGGCAAGGGCAGCGAAATTATTTGATGATCCTCTAGATACAGCTGGCTCCGCACCTTTTTTAGAAATGATGGATCACGAAATCTCTAAAACAGTTTCTGAGCAAAGTGATTTGGGAATAGCTGAAGCAATCGTTAACCAGTTTAGCCGGAAATAGTGGAGACAGCAGGTGGCGGGACTTATCGACATTGGCAAAAGTGCAATCAATGCACAACGACAGGCACTTAATGTGACTGGTCAAAACATTGCGAATGTCAATACTGAGGGATATCATCGACGAGATGCCGATATGCTTGAAGTCTCGGGGGCGCAAAGTGCTCTGGCATCAAAAACAGGTCAGCTAGGGCTAGGGGTTCAAATAGGTAGTGTAAGGCGAGCATTTGATGCTTACTTAGTGCACAGCGCCAATTCCGCAGAAAGTAAGTTTCAAACTGCAAGTAATTTTGTAGCATCATTAGAGCGGCTTGAAGATTTTCTATTGCCTACAGACGGTGACCTTTCGTCACAAATGTCAGAATTTTTTGCCAAACTTTCTGATATATCGGCGAATCCAGGAGACCTCGCGCCGAGAGCAGCAGCCATTGAGCAAGCTAATGGATTGGCGAATTCTTTTAATATCACAGCCCAAGTTGTGGGAGACCTGAAATCTCAATTGCGTGGCTTGGTCGATGCTGATGTGGAGTCCGTGAACCGGTTGATGGAAAGCATTGGACAAGTAAATGGCCGGTTGAGGTCGTCAAATATTGGTGCAGCTCCGCCGCTCGCACTTTTGGATGAAAGAGATAGACTGGTAAGCGAAATCTCTGGTTTAATTCGTGTTTCAGTAAATTATGGACGGAGAAGCGAAGTTGATTTGCGGCTGGGTCGTTATAGTGAAGGTCCACAACTGGTCAAAGGCGAAGATGTAACGCCGTTAAGTACAATCCACAGTGATATTTCAGGCTCCATATTTCAATTAGGAAGCGGTATGGTTTTCAAGAGCCTAGATGACGGCTCTCTGAAGGGATTAGCTGAGAGCCTTGATATTATTCAATCGACTGAGAAAAGTCTGGATCTTCTAGCAACCCGTTTCGTAAACGAAGTTAATACAGTGCACACCTCTGGCATAGATTTTGATGGTGAGCATGGAAAAGAACTCTTTACTGCAAAAAAATTCGAAATCACTCAACCAAAACAAAATAGTTCAGAGCTTGATATCAAATTAATGGAAGTTCCTGGAAAGATTGATAGCCTTTCTAATATCAAATTTACCTATGATGGAAGAATTAATTTTTGGTCTGGCACAGATAGTAGTGGTCAAATTATAGGTAAAGGACGAACCGAAATCAAAATTGATGGATTGGTTGTTCAAATCAATTCCAAAGCAAATCACGGTGACGTCTTTAATATTTCCAAAATGAGTGGTGACGCTGGCAGAATGTCATTTTTATTGAAAGATGGCTCGGAATTTGCGGCGGGGGCTAATTTCGTTATTACACCCAGTAGTAGTAATTCCGGATCAGCAAACTTAACCAGTCACCCGGTTATCCCAAGTAAGCCAAATATAAACAGCTTGGTCGATATTACTGCCAATTCTTTATCGCCAGTTTCTTACACAGAATTTTTAAGTGGTGGTGCTGTAGGTTATATTCCCGCAAATGTGGAAAAATTAAAACTATCATCTTTCGATCAAAATGCCACGGCCACCATGAATTTTTCATCAAGTGATAATTTGAGTAGCTTTCAGATTAAGTTCGGTGGAACTACTCATACATTTTCTTCAGTTGATCCAGAGCCAAGTTTAAATCGCTACTTCAGTCCAAAAGATATTGCAAAAAACTTAAACGATGGCGTGTTGAAAACTACGGGTTCTCCCGCAAAGACATTAAAAGATCTTGGATTGTTTGTGTCTGGTTTCGAGGGTGGATTAAAATTTAGTGGTGCAACTGCTTTTGAAGCCAGTACATTTACGTTGAAATCGGGTAGTACCTCCAAAGCTGTTTTAACCTACAGTGCTGCGGCATCAGGGTTCAAGGTTTTCACTAGGGAAGGCCGCCAGATCGCTGGAATACCGCTGAGTGGGACTGATGCAACAAATCTCTTGACTGTGGAAAATGGGTTTAACAGGAACGCATCCTACAGGGCAGACTACCTTAACGAAATCGGTGGCGGCGGTTATCGTGGTGCGGAAATTAAGAACTTACTTTCAGATGGATATTTCAAAGTCGACACAACGGCTTCCGTACTCACAGGTCAAAACTTAAGCCAATTGATTCAGCAAAACCCGGCGTTAAATCAATTTTCGGCTCAAACTCTAAATTTTACCTCTTCTGATAATTTGGTGAATAAAGATATAGTTGTGCAAGGTTCCTTGAGTGTCAAAGCTATAGCGGAAAAAATAAATAGCTCTCTCACTAAAGAGGGCATTTCAGTAACTGCAAAAACAATTGCGTCTTTGGAACTAGATGCGTCTGCTCCGGCAATTGGAAATGTTAGTTTTAGTATCAATACTCATGACGGTGAAAAAATAAGTATAGCAAAAAGTTATACAAATAGTGACCTAACAACTTTAGTAAAGCCTATAAATGATCAATATGAACGTACTGGGATTACAGCAGAAATATCTGGAGATGGGAAAAAAATCGTTCTGATAGATAACGCTGGACAAGATATAAGTCTCGATCAGTTTTCCGGCTCATTATTGAATGTAAATGCTCTGGACCAATCATTTAATAAATTGTTGACGACAGATGTTGGCTTAACTCAGGCAACCAAAATTATGGGAACACTAGATATAAAGTCGCCACGTGAATTTACCCTTAAATCAAGCCTTGGACAGAGTGTGACTGCGCAGGCGAATTCGATGATAAGCGGTGGAGTGGAGCGCTCATTATCAGATTCTGGAACTGTGGCAGACTTTAGTTGGCAGGTTACGGCGGACCAACTGGCCCCTCAGGCCAGCCCCGATGGGCTCAGACTTGCGTCTCCCAACACAGTATTTTCGCTTGTTTCACCATTAAATGGTCAAAAATCTCCAGCGCTATCCGTATCGCTCAACAGTCGGGATCTAACTGAGTTGAACTCGGATGGTATTTCAAAGCAGCTTATTCAGAAAGCTAGAGATTTGGCGGCACTACCATCGTTACAAGGGAGCATTATAACGAGTTTGCCAGCTGAAAATTCAACTATGGCATTCAGGGTTGGAGCTACTGAATACACTTTAAAATATAAAGACGGTTCATTTTCTGTGGCGGGCACTCAAAGTGACAGGATCTTAGTATCATCGGAAAAAGTTGTTGGCGGACACCAACTAGCGATCACCGCTCCATCTGGGGTCATGAGTGGACGCAGTATTGAGGTTTTAAACAATACGGATGCTAAAGCCTTTGGTCTTGCTACGACTGACGCCACCTCTGACACAATTCTTAGAGGGCGTACATTCGAACTTACTGAAGGTGGAGTATCTGCTAATTCGACTGTTGTGACGGCGGGTCTTACTAACTCAAAAAAATATATGATAACATCTCTTGGAAGTACCACATTCTCAAGTGCAAACTCTTCCAACAATGTTGCGCAAACTGTTGGCACGATTTTTACTTCCGATGGGGGGGGCTTGACAGGAACTGGGACAATTACGAAAATATTAACCGGAAATGGCGGCGCAAATGGGACTGGCGGTGACGCAGACTTCACAACTGCTATGAATGTTCACGCGTTAACTGATTTGAAAATTTCCGATGCGACATCGGAATGGATTATTGCCGATAATACATCTAATACGACCTTGACGGTCGGAGATAAACATATATTGACCCATGATGGGTCTTATTTTCTTCTTAACGGAGCGACGTTGGCAGCGGGAATAAAGTTGGTTCCCGCAGGGCAAAGGTTTGAGGTTGTGGGCACTGCCACCACCGCCCATGCGCTTAATTCAAAATTTACAATGAATATCAATAGTTCGGGTGCAGTAGTGGATGAAAGCGGAACTGCTATAGGTACTTCGCTGGAACTAATTCGTTCAGGCATCAGCAAGAGTTTTGATGTTAAGCTTGGAACGAGCAATGCAATGGTAACTGTTAATAACGATCGAGGAATCTATACATTTTCCTCTAGCGATAGTGATCTTAAGTTTATCTCGCCATTTTCTAGTACTGTTATAGAGGGTTCTTCACTAACGAGTTCTAAGTCTGGCACCAAATACAAAGTTGTTGATGCTGGAACAAGTACAACTTATTCAATGAATGATATTTTTACCTCTGATGGCACTGCTGTTGGTAATGGAGTGAAATTATTACCTTTGACTGGCGACAAAGTGGCAAGTCTAACTTTGGATTCCTCCGCCTACTCACCCATCGTGTCTCTAGTATCGTCTCAGTCCAACGGAGCATTATCTATCACGCCATCACTTAATGCATCTAGCCTAGGATTAAATGTTGCGGGATTTGATTTTGAAATGGACTCAAACGGGTTTAAGTCTATTTCAGCAGATTCAAAACCTACCGAAGTCGCCGTTGGAGTATCAGGTCTCTCGGGGCAAAGGCTCTCAATCGATAAATTGCCGCCAGAAGACCTCATTGTTGTCATTGACAAAGAAGGTTCACGCAGACTTGGATTACAATACGAAAATTCTGATTATATGAATAACGATCCACCTGAAGAAAACTATCAAATAAAAATGACGGACAGTAAGATTGGAAAGATTGAGCTCTTTGATACAAAAACGGGTGACTCAATTGCAACGCGTTTCTCCAACGGCGCGACGGATTTTGAACTCAATAAGTACAGCATAGAGCTCTCAGGTTTCGCAGATCAAGGTGATGTTTTTGATATTAGTCTAAATCGGTCAAATCCTGGTGACTCTAGAAATATGGATGCTCTGATTGCACTTAGTATTAAGTCAGATGGTCGGCTCAGTTTTCAAGATGACTTTCGAGCCATTGCTTTGGGTGTTGGATCCCAGTTGGTATCTGGCAGAATGATTGAGCAGTCGGCGGAGGCGATGCGGGATGCTGCGGTGATAGCAGAGGATGAGCTGTCCGGTGTAAATCTTGATGAAGAAGCTGGCCGGCTGCTAGAACAGCAGCAGGCATACAAGGCCGCCGCTGAGATTTTAAAGGCTGCAAGGCAAATGTTTGATACACTCTTGAATATAATGTGAGGATACGATGTCTATTTCAACTAAGTTATTCGGGACGCAAATGCTGGACCAGTTCAAAACGATTGAAGATCGTTTGCAAGGCTTACAAACTCAAGTGGCAACTGGAAGCAGGATCCCTCAGTCTTCTGTACAGCCGATGGATGCAGTTACCCTATCTGCGAGAAACGAATTAGATACGCGCCTCTCTCAGTATCAAAAAAATCTTGCAAAAGTTACTGATAGGCTGGGTCTGGCTGATACCACTCTAGAAACTGCAATAAATGGGGCCATTCGTGTTAAAGAACTATTTGTAGCCTCAAATACTGATACTGTTAGACAATCAGAGCGTTTAGCTGCCCGTCAGGAAATATTAGGAATAAGAGAAACACTTATTGGATTAGCAAATGCTACGGATAGTGCGGGCGACGCGCTGTTTGGGGGGTTTTCCACCGAAGCTAATCCTTTCCGGGAACAGTTAGATGGGACGGTGCATTATAATGGAGACGGTGGAGAACATACATTAGGAGTATCTGAGCAAGTAAAGCTACCCACAAGTTTGAACGGTGGTAGCGTTTTCATGCAAATTGGAGCTGGTGATGAAAAGAAGAGCGCTTTTGACGTATTAAATAGTCTATCCAATGCTCTTCTGACGAGTGAAGATTTTGTTCAAAAGCATCAGCAGGGCATTGCAGATGGTATGGAGTTTAAGGTTAACGCTTCTAGGGAGCCGCAAAAATGGTCGTTCACTTTGGCGGGACCAAATGGGCCCGAAACGATTTCAGCAACTATTAATTCAGATTCAATGGCCCCCCTTGTCAACGCTATCAATAGCTCATCGACTGGGCTAATAGCGAGTGTCTCTGGCACCGGGGTCATTTCTTTATCTGGAGTAGGCTCAACAGAATTAATTAAAATTTCCAATGTTGATATCGAAGATTATTCTTTGGCCGTATCGGATCCCTCGCGTTATATTGAAGTCTATGAAAAGGGAACAACAAACGTCACAGCAAAGATAAGCGATGAAACACAGAGCCTTTCCCTACAAAGTGCTAACATAGAGGACCTAGTCGAAAATTTGGCACTATCGCGCACTACAGCGGGTGCTCGAATTAATAATGCTGAAGCGCAAGAGGCCGTCCTTTCAAGCCGGTCGGTTGCCGTGAAAACAGAAATTGGTAGATTAAAAGACGCTGACATAGAAACCCTAATCACCGAACTGCAGACCCTACTCGTAAGCAGAGATGCGGCGCGTCAGACCTATATGAAGGTAAACACTCAAAGCCTTTTTGATTTTCTGCGTTAAAACGGCTGTAGGTCGAAAACTGGTCCGCTTTTTGCAAAGCTATTGCGAGAGAGGATCATATGAATATTAAATTACAAACATTTTTTACGACGCTCGTTCTTTTTTGGACTGCCACAAGCTCTATAGTCACCGCTTCTGTTACTGACCTTTGCGATGCAAGTATTGAAAGTGTGGCGCATACCACGTCTGTGCCTAAAGAAGTCTTATATAAAATTGCAAGACTAGAGTCTGGCCGACGTTTTAAAGGCGAGCATATAAGTTGGCCTTGGTCATTAAATAATGCTGGAAAGGGTTACTTTTTAGATACTGAAACCGCTGCCTTGAATAAGCTTGGTAAGCTGATCGCACTTGGTGAAAAAAATATTGATGTGGGGTGTATGCAATTAAATTTGCGCTGGCACGCACGATACTTCGACAGTCTCGAACAGATGCTGTCACCTATTGAAAATGTGTCCTATGCCGCCAAGTTCCTCCAACAACTCTATGATGAGACAGGCGCTTGGGAAAAAGCTGTGAAGTTTTATCACTCTAGAAATTCGAAATACAATAATGTCTATTATTCAAAGTATCAAAAGATGCCAATTCCGAACGGTTTGCAAAGCAATGAAAAGGTGTCAACACCCCAAGTCGCAAACTTGATGCCAGAGTTTTTAACCCAAACAAATGTGGTGAATAGATCATTATTTTGGATAGCTCCAAAAGGGTCTATGATTGATTTTGGGTCTAAGAAGGCTGGCGAGCCTGCTTTTGCCGACCTGCGAGACTTCAAAGTGCCCCCCCTTTTCAAAATGTAGCAGATTTGGCACGAAAACTGCAGAAAGAACTCTAACTGAAGAGTGAGAATGAAATGTTAAATGTAATAAAAACTGCCCTTGCAACATCGACGGCGAAGATAGGCGTTGTGACTAACAACATCGCTAACGTTGGGACGACTGGTTTTAAACGTAGCGATGCGCTTTTTCAGGACATATATCTTACTGGTGGCAATGCAAATGGCCCTACTCCCGGGAGTGGTTCTAAGATCCAAATGAACCGTGTTACTCATCATCCTGCTGAATTGAAAAGAACAGGTGTAACTTCTGACCTTGGTATTAACGGATGGGGAATGTTTATGTTAGGTAAACCGGACCCATCAAAACCAGGTGAAATGCAGGACGAGGTGACTTATACGCGAAATGGTTCCTTCCAATTAGATGGAGACGGTTTCCTTACATCCAACGACGGCTACTATGTTTTGTCTAAAGATTCTAAGCCGATACAGGTTGATTTTTCTAAAAATGGAATTCCACTCAGTGAATTCAATGTGGATCCTGATGGAAATGTGATGACGGCTTATGGTATGGCTTCCGCCCAACCAGGTGAGCAGCTGGGGCTTGCCGCATGGGATAACCCTTCTGCCTTGGCTCAAATGGGGAATGGTCGCTTCAGAGCCGCTCAACTACAACCTTCTCCTAATAAAACCCATGGCGAATTTTTCGACAAAACTGCTGGTTACCTTAAAATACATGCACCGGGAGAATCGTTTACAGGAAAAGTTATGTCCAGCCACTTGGAAGTTGCTAACGTAGATTTGACGAAAGAGCTTGTATCTCTGATCCACGCGCAACAGTCGTTCTCAGCAGCGTCAAAGGCAATTCAGGCCGATAGTGATATGGTGTCCCGATTTACCAAGCAGTAGATTAAAAGGTTGTGCGGCGACAATAATTTGAAAAACGTCAACAATAGTGGGTAATGAGGCAGACATGACGAAGATAATTGGATTTTGCGATTGTACTAAGTATGGAGATAAATCGCGTTTAGCCTCTCTTTTGTCTGTTCATTTGGAAAGCTATTTCGGAAATACTAAAGTTTTGAGGCGGCACAAAGGCAGTTATGGTTATGCGAGGCCGTCTATGTCTGTCGATACATTTACAACTTGTATGGCTGACGATGATCGTAGTCGATCGACAGAACATAAAACACATTTTTCAATGTCTGCTCCAAATGGTGACAGCCAAACGATTACAATGTGGGGTATCGCGTCTGAAAAGCCAATTCTTGACTGGTCGGCAGTATTAAAGACACTTACATTTTCACATTCTTCCGTAATTGATTTTTTGTTGATAGAAACGGATTTCGATAAGTCATTCCTAGCCGAGGCTAAAGTATCATCGGTGACTGATATACTAGTAGTTTTGGACCACCGAGTAAGACAGGATTCAGACTGTTTGCAGTTTGTGAAATCAGCAGTCGAGCAAATGGAAGGGTGTAGGATTGGGGTCATCGTTGATACTGGAAAGTGTTTGGGAGAAGCCTTTGATATTTATTCTCACTTAGAAAATCTTGTTGGGCCCATGAAAAATACTGCCATTAGCTTTCTGGGCCATTTGCCACAAACAAAAAATAGAGATAAGTACAGTACCTTAGAAACCATGGCACTGCAGAATATAGCATTTGGTTTATTAAATTTGAAATATGAGGCTAACACTCATAGTATATCATCAGGACTATTCAAAGGGGTTCTGCATTGAAAAGCCAAGGGTATCAAGAGCAAGGGAGCGATATAAACCGCGTTGTTCTTAAGCATGAAGGACTGGTACGAAGGATTGCATTTAAAATGCACTCTCGCGTTGCAACATTCATAGAGCTTGATGACCTTTTACAATCTGGGCTTGAGGGGCTGGTAGATGCAGCTCAAAAGTACTCCACCGTTGAAGGTGCGTCTTTTGAAAGCTATGCGAGTATCCGGATCAAGGGTTCAATGCTTGACCTTATTAGACGCTCTGGTAATTTGAACCGATCTACAGTTCAAGCCAAGCAAATGATTGATGGTAAAAAGGCGGAATTAAGTTCGGAACTTGGGCGCAACCCAACTGATGGAGAAGTCGCAAAATCTTTGAAACTGACGATGGATGAATACTATAGTTGGACTAGGCTCTTTGAGGCAAATGTATCTGAAAGCCTGAGCCAAAGCTATGACGAATATTCAATGGTATTCGCAGCACCAAGCATCGAACCGGAAAGACTTATCGACAGTAAAAGCTTGCGTGGTACGCTTGTAACTGCGCTCAAAACTTTGACTAATCAGCAAAGCCAGGTGCTCCAGCTGTATTATGTCGAAGAACTTAATATTTATGAAATTGCGCAGGTTTTGGAAATTACGCCGGGACGTATCTCCCAAATCAAATCAGAAGCATTTAAACTGCTGAAAAAAGAATTGGTCTCTTTTGAGAGTGAATTACAGACCTGAGAAGGCTACTAAATCCTTAAAGTAGTGTTGATCAAACCTCTTTAAAAAAAAGATACTCTACAAGTATTTAATTATAGATTAGATTTTAGCTGAAGCCGACAGATCTTTATGATAATATAATAAGTATAAATTGTAAGGGTCCGTACCAAAGTGACAGAGATTAAAAGTGATGGTTCGCAATCGCAGACGGTGCTTTTGGCTGGCGCGACAGGATACATCGGAAAATATGTTTGTGAGACTTTGCTAAGCCGTGGCTTTCACGTGCTGACCCTAGGCCGCGCTACTTCCAAGGCTCAGGATCATCACAATTTAGAGAATATCTCAATTGATATTTGCTCAGATAAGAAAATGGCAGAATTTGCCCAAACTAGTCGACAAATAGATGCGGTTATTTCGTGTTTGGGCAGTCGGGTAGGGGGGCGAAGGGATGCTTGGGCTGTCGAGTTTGGAGCAAATCAAAATATACTGACTCTTGCCCGCTCTATGGCGGCGAAAAACTTTGTTTTGCTCTCGGCGATTTGCGTCCAAAAACCAAAGCTTGAATTTCAATTTGCAAAGATTGCCTTTGAAAACCAACTTATCGCGTCTGGTATGACCTATAGTATCGTACGACCGACGGCATATTTTAAATCTCTTGCCGGTCAGATTGAAAATCTGAAGGCTGGAAAAGCGTTTGTTATGTTTGGTAAGGGCGTTAGCACAGCCTGCAAACCGATTTCACCTCAGGATCTGTCTGATTATATTTGTGATTGTTTGGAGAATACTGAGCGGTACGATAAAGTGTTGCCTATAGGTGGGCCAGGGCCATCTATAACTCCGATAGAGCAAGGTGAGATGCTCTTCCGGTTCTTGGATAAAAAGCCGAAGTTCAGCCGTGTCCCAAGCGCCATATTTCGCATTATCAGCACAATGATGGCTCCACTGGCGCTTATCTCAGAAAAAATATCTGACCTGCGTGAGTTTGTTCATATTGGACATTACTATGCTACGGAATCGATGCTGTTTTGGGATGTAACTGCACAGCAATATTCCTCTGACAAAACACCAGAATATGGTCGTGATAGTTTAGAGGATTTTTACCATGAGGTCCTCAAGTCTGGTCTGGAAGGTCATGAACTAGGCGATCATAAACTGTTTTAGAAAAGCGAGCATCATGAACGTTCTGTCCTTAGAGTCCCTGCTAGATCAAAGCTGGGCAATATTGCAAAATCTCCGATCTGCAAAAACATCCGAACGGACAATTACCTTGGCAACTGTCGATCCCAGAGGTCAACCGCAAGTCTGTATGGTTGTATTGCGCTCGATCGAGCGGGATAATAATATGCTGGAATTTCACACCGATGCGGACTCTTTGAAATGTGCAAGCCTGGCAAAAGAACCAAAGGCGCAGATTTTAATATGGCGGCCCAACGTGTCAGTACAATTGCGAATAAGTGTAGAAATCGATCTGTACAGCGATGACAAAAGCCGAAAACTATGGGCCAAAGTGCCAGGGCCTAGCCAAATTTCTTATGGTAAGTCACCGCCAACAGGCCATCTGATATCCGCACCCTTTGATTATAAAAATATGGGATCTATTGATAAATTTGCAGTAGCCGAATGCGCCATTCGAAAAATTGATTTCCTATCATTAGAGCATACCCATCACCGAGCTCAGTTTTTGCAGATTGATGATTGGGCTGGGCAATGGGTTTCGCCGTAACCACGTTTCTTTTTTGAGCATCAAAGTCGTTTGACTACTGTCAAATATTAATCATTGAAGAGGCGTACCTTAACCATTGAAAGCGTTAAATGAAGTGGCCCCAATTGGCAGAAATCCCCAGAGGCTAAACGCATGGCTGCCAGTCGTAAAATAAACATGGCTCCAAAAAAAACCAATCAAAAGCATGATCCAATGCCAAACACTAACTTTGTGCCCAATATGGAAATGGATAGAAATACGGCTAAAAGAACGTTGGGTTGGGCGAGGACTGAAATAGTAGCTAGCTCCATAAAACCGAGGAAAGAATAAAGCACAGTTGTGCAATGGCCACTGCTACTCCCAACTGTCATACGTTTAGGCGGATTTCTCCGGTCACGATTAAACCCAGAATAATTGGCAGTATTCCAATCACATTGCGATAAGCTGATAATTCAGGCAATGAACAAGTCGGCAGAAAATTCTCACATGCATTGCCATGATGTCAAAGCATTAGATTGACACAAACAGAATGCAAATTGCGCGTACCATATGGCCGCCTGCACTTTTATCAGTCAATTATGTTCCAACTTACACCCTGACTCCAGTCAAAAAACTGCTGAGGTTTTGTCCAAGTTTATCGCAGAGATACCCACCCTCCTGGACCAGAGCCATTGGCCGACCGAGCTCTGAAATCACTTCTGCGATTTTTTGAAAGCCGTCCGTTGTTATTGCAAGGCCTTCAAACGGATCGCCTATGGAGGCATCAAGTCCTAAGGCAACAACAATGATGTCTGCTCTAAAGAGATCGATATGTTCTATCGCTACTTTGAGAGCCTCTAAATATGCCGCGTCTGCGGTATGGCGGGCTAGTGGGATGTTGAGGTTAAAGCCACTGCCGCGGCCTAATCCTTTCTCGTGGGCATGCCCCCAAAAGAAGGGATAAAACCGTGCTGGATCAGCGTGCAGTGAGACTGTCAGTACGTCATCTCGGTCGTAAAAATACCCTGTGTTCCATTCCCGTGATGGACATCTATATCCAGGATCGCAACGCGTTTGCCTGCCTGTCTTACATATTGGGCCGCAATCGCGGAGTTGTTCATAAAGCAAAAGCCACCTGCTGTTTCGCCAAACGCATGATGCCCGGGGGGTCGACAAAGTGCGTAACCACTTTGTGCGCCTGACAAAACATGTTCAGCTAGGCCAAGCGCAGATTGTGCTGACCAATAGGCTGCGTCCCACGTATGCTCGCCAATCGGGCAGGCTGTATCCGCCTGATGAAAACCGGCCTGTCCAGTGGTAGATTTTGGATAACTGTCGGTTCTGTTCATTGGGTGGATATTGGGGATAACTTCTGCACCGGCGCCCTCCATATACTGCCAACGTCGGTAGATATTTCGCAGAAATGTCAAATAGCGCGGTGAGTGAATGGCCGATATAGGCCTAAGTCCGAAGTCCCGTGGTTTATGAAAGCTGCATCCTGCGTTCAACGCGCCTTGATGCAAAACATTTATTCTATTGGGCTTTTCAGGGTTATCCGAGATCGCGCCATGCGCCATAAAATGTTTTGGGTCATGCAGCCACTGGTTGCCGTCGAAAAACGCGTGCAAGATTTTCTCCTATTTTCAAAAAGGTTATGGTGAATGTCCATTTTAGTCATTTAAAATTTGTTAATACAAAAATGAACACACCGTCCACTTGTCATAATTCTAAACTTCCTATTGTTCCACAAAAAATTGTGTTTTGGGCAGGCTGTCGACAAAATGCGGTAACTTTCACCAATTTCTTAGTAAACGGTCACAAACCGTTGCCCCTTCGTCCCAGTTATGGCAAAACTAGACAGTCCAAGAATTTTAGCAGAGAGAATCTATGAGCGATTTTGCAACCCGGCGGGAAGTCATGGTAGATACCCAGGTGCGGCCGTCTGATGTCACTAAATTTCCTATCATTGATGCTATGCTTTCAGTCCTGCGGGAGAATTTTGTTCCGCATGATAAACGTGAAGTTGCCTATATCGGAGAGAATGTTGCTCTGGGGAACGGCCGTGTTGTGCTTGAACCAAGGACTTTAGCTAAAACTTTAGATGCTCTTAATATTTCGAAAGATGAGCTGGTACTTGATATCGGGTCCGGGCTTGGTTACTCTTCTGCATTGATATCTTTGCTGGCGGAGGCCGTGGTTGCGCTCGAGGATGACGCTAATTGGGTTAGAGATTCTGAAGAGGCGTTTCAAGAGGTTGGCGCCGATAACATCTTGGTAGAGTGCGGACCCCTTCATAAAGGTGCCGCAAAACATGGACCTTATGACGTAATCTGTATCCAAGGCGCTGTTGAACAAATACCTAAAGAGATCATTGACCAGTTGAAAGATGGCGGTCGTATGGCCTGTATATTCGCGGATGGAGCGCTGGGTAGGGCTAAGATTGGCTATAAATTAGATGGTAGTATAAACTGGCGTTTTGCGTTTAATGCCGGGGCGCCGCTTTTAGCCGGATTTGAAAAAAATTGGGATTTTGTTCTGTAACGGGCTGTGCACACGGTTTATTGGGTAAAATGTATAGTTTTGTATGTTAAGAAGAGGAAGTAAAAGTGCTAGAAACGAAAAATGTCAGGGTGGTTTTAACGGTAGTTTTAAGTGCTGCTTTATTGTTTGCCCCGCTTTCCGCTTCCGCAGATACTCTTCGTCAAACAATGATAAACGCTTATAATAATAGTGGGCTTTTACAGCAAAACCGGGCGTTATTGCGGGCTGCTGATGAAGATGTAGCAGTCGCAGCCTCTTCATTGCGCGGTGTGCTAAGCTGGTCAGCAGAAGCCAAGAGCACGAGAGTAGATTCTAGATCTGTATCGCAAAATTCAGATACGACGACAAATGTTGCCAATTTGGGAATAACCGCAAGCATCACACTTTATGACAGTGGTCACAACCAATTCGCTCTTGCGGCGGCCAAAGAGGCCGTTATGTCAACGCGCCAGTCTTTACTCGGTGTTGAGCAAACAGTCCTGTTTTCTTCTGTCGAAGCTTATATGAACGTGCGTCGTGCAGGCAAGACTGTCACGTTGCGAGAAAATAACTTACGGGTTATTCAAGAAGAGTTGAGAGCTGCTAGGGATAGGTTTGACGTTGGCGAAGTAACTAAAACAGATGTTGCTTTGGCTGAAGCACGTTTGGCGGCATCGATAAGTGCACTTGCGGCTGCCAAAGGTAGTCTTGCTCAACAAAAAGAAATTTTCAAACAGGCCGTTGGCGAAGCTGCAGGGACAATTACAACGCCCAGATCGCTTCCAAAACTGCCAAAATCTGTACAAGCTGTGAAAGAAGTTGCAGTGCGTAACCACCCCGAAATCATTGCAATTCAGCATGATATTATGCAGGCCGAGTATAACGTTAAGCGAGCCTCTGCCGTTCTAAAGCCTACGGTTGGGCTATCAAGCTCGCTTGGCTATACTGAAATGGCAGGGAATGACTATCGTCAATCGGGCAGTATTTCTTTATCGACATCTTCGACAATTTATTCAGGTGGAAGAATTCCAGCTCTTATTCGAAAAGCGATGGCGCAGCGGGATGCACAGCGTTCGGGTTTGCATTTGACCAGACTAAGACTTGAGCAACAGGCCGGTAGCGCCTTTGCCCTTTTGCAGATGGCTCAAGCCGGACGTAAAGCCAGCGAAGAACAAATTCGCGCCTCGCGGGTTGCTTTTGAAGGCATTAGAGAAGAAGCCGCTGTTGGGTCGCGTACGACGCTTGATGTACTGAATGCTGAACAAGAACTCCTAGATGCACAGGCTGGACTTATTTCATCTGAGACGGATGAATATATCGCCACGTATAGAGTATTAGC
The DNA here is from genome assembly GCA_029247845.1 of Paracoccaceae bacterium. Classification (GTDB taxonomy): domain Bacteria; phylum Pseudomonadota; class Alphaproteobacteria; order Rhodobacterales; family Rhodobacteraceae; genus LFER01. The sequence goes on from JAQWKM010000174.1 coordinate 26,050, forward strand.
TCAGATGGGCAAGTTAACTGTGGATGCTTTGAATCTCCCGGTCCAAAAATATGATCCGTTAGAATATTACAATCTTGTGAAGACAGCGCCTTCGACCCTTAGCCAACGTGGGGCGAAACTGGATCGGATATTAGAGGCTCTATCCAAGTAAAGGCTCAATTAGACTTGAGAAGAAAGTGATAAAAGGTAAACTTGCGAAGGAGCAGAAAGCGAGTGATATGAAGGAAGCATTGGGCAAAACTGAAATATCTGATGTCCTCACATCGCTAAAGCAATTAGCTACACACGGCTCCCCGGTAGAAACTGTCAGGAAAGAGGTGCAAAACGAGTTCAAAAATAGATTGGTGCTAAGCCCATCTTTGCGAATTGCAGATAACCAAGGTTTTCTTGATGACGCATCTACTGGAGTAGAAAGCCTGCAGGGTAAAATTCTAAGACTTGAAAAATTAATATGTCATGCCGAGGTTTCATGGGATCGATATAATGCCGGCGAGGACGAATATGCAGCCGAGTTAGAATCTGGCCTAACCTCGGAGAAAGTCTTCGATGCAGTAATTAGTGATTTTGACGCCCCTGCGGTTTTACATTCGATGAATAGGGATTACACCGGAGATGCTACTGGGCCTGAAGTGGTCTCACAATCTTTCTCCACTACCTACTCTGGGGCAAACACTACATCTAAATCTTCGTTAGATCTTGATGTAGACACCGTAGACGAATTTCAGTCAGTCGATCCAGAAATACTTAAGCAACTGGTCTCCAAGATCCTCCTCGAAGAACTGAGTGGTTCACTTGGCGAAAAAATAACTTCCAATATCCGAGCACTCATACGTGCAGAAGTAGGCGCAGTAATTAAAACTTATGCAAAGGAATAAGCGCTGACTTTTAAAGACGAA
>JAQWKM010000176.1 GCA_029247845.1 Paracoccaceae bacterium
CCGTTTATGATTTTGTCTACGGCAATTGGCTGGTGGCTGAATGGTCATTTATCAAAAGTGCAGGTTCTGACTCTAATTCTTGTCATCGTTTTTGGAGCTTTGACCGTATTTCTCAATAACCCTAGCTTTATCAAAATGAAACCTACGATCATTTATCTCCTGTTTGGTGGAACTATATCTTTCGGATTGCTTCGTGGAAGGAATTATATTCAATCTTTACTCGGCGATAGGCTACCAATGGAAGATGCCGGTTGGCAGATCATTGGCCGAAGACTTGCAATATTCTTTTTCTCGCTTGCTGTTCTGAACGAAATTATTTGGCGAACGCAAAGTGATGCAGCTTGGGTTTATTTTAAAACCTTTGGTCTGACCGGAGCGGTCGTGGTCTTCATGATACTGCAGTATCCAGTCATGAGAAAATATGGCCAGCTAGACGACCTTTAGGCTTTGGCATAATCCAATGCTTGTTTTGTTTGCAAACATCGGCTCATCAGCTTATTTTTATTGTTCTTTGATGTCTTAGTAGCACGAGTAAAAACCAGACGTGCTTTGCTTGTGTTTGGCTTGACCATTTAGCTTATCTAGCGTAGCTGATATTTGTGGAGATTTGCTGCCAGATTGTGGGTTATGTTAAAAAAATACCGCTAAAAGGTCAGGAGAAAAGTCCTTTTCGCTTGACCTCTTTTAGGGCTTTTTTGTGTCCGAAAGAGCAGAGGATTTTAGATGAAAAAAGATTTTAAAAAGCGCACCAAAATGGTTCATGGTGGCGTGCGTCGCAGCCATTACGGAGAAGTGAGTGAGGCTTTATTTCTGACACAAGGCTTCGTTTACGACACAGCAGAAGCAGCAGAAGCAAGATTTTTGAAATCTGGAGATGACGAATTCATTTATGCCCGATATGGAAATCCGACAGTTGCGATGTTTGAAGATCGGATCGCCCTCTTGGAGGGTGCACAGGCCGCCTTTGCGACAGCGTCAGGCATGGCAGCGGTACATGGGTCGCTTTGTTCGATTTTAAAGGCAGGCGATCATGTGGTTGCGTCACGCGCACTCTTTGGATCCTGCCTTTATGTGCTAGAAGAGGTTCTCACCAAGTTTGGCGTAGAGGTTAGTTTTGTAGATGGTCTTGATTTGGACCACTGGGAACAAGCCCTCAGGCCAGATACGCGTTTGGTATTTTTTGAGACAATTTCCAATCCTACGCTGGAAGTGATTGATACTGCTTCGGTAGCGCGCCTAGCCCATGGTGTTGGCGCCATTGTGGTCGTTGATAATGTCTTTGTGACGCCTGTTTTTTCAAATGCGATCCAGCTTGGCGCAGACGTGGTAATTTATTCGGCTACAAAGCATATCGATGGCCAAGGGCGTTTGCTTGGTGGTGTTGTGCTGGGAACAGAGGAGTTTATCACCAAAACACTTGAGCCATTTTTAAAGCATACAGGCGGCGCAATGAGCGCATTTAACGCTTGGGTAATGTTGAAAGGCATGGAAACAATTGAATTAAGAGTTCGGGCCCAAGCGGAAACTGCCACTAAAATCTCACAAGACTTGTACGGCCACAGTGCGCTTAATCGGATGATCTACCCTGGACATGTGTCGCATCCTCAAAATAAAATTGTGAATGAACAACTTTATGGTGCTGGGACAGTGATTGCGCTTGACTTAAAAGGCGGTCAGGAAGCTGCATTTAAATTCCTGAACGCGATAGAAGTTGGCGTTATCTCCAATAATTTAGGAGATTCAAAGTCAATCTACACGCATCCATCTACAACCACGCATCAACGAGTAAGCGATCAACAAAAGAAGTCGCTTTCAATTACGCCCGGACTTATCCGTTTTAGCGTCGGTCTGGAAGATTCTGAAGATCTAATAACAGACATCTTACAGGCTTTAGAGTGATTTAGATCTGTAATTTGTTAAACGAGTTAGTTTATAATTGATCCGAATGAATTTGACTGTCGTAATAGGTAATAACATGGCACAAGTTTTTAAATAACGTGCTAGTTATCAGAGTGAAAGGGTCCGGAATGAATATTCATACCCGTGAAGTAAAAACGCTTCCCGATGAGAAAGACGTTAAAGATGCGATGCGTATTTTACGCGATTGGGTCGCTAACGCAGGGCCAGAGGCTTTTGACAGCGTGGACTCAGATATTATAGCAAAAGTCGTTCCAGCCTGGTATCCCGACCTTCAGGATTCGTATCCGGACGGATTTTCGCCAGATGAAGCATATCTACAAACTATGCCAGACTTGCAGAACGGTCCCAGTTCATTAATCCGCGGCGAGAACCGTCAAATTCAACATGTTGGCATCTCAAATTTCAGATTGCCTATCACTTATCAGATGCGTGACGGCGGAAAACAGGCTCTGCAAACATCGGTGACAGGCACTGTAAGCCTTGACGTGGATCGGAAGGGCATCAACATGTCCCGCATAATGCGCAGTTTTTATAAACACGCTGAAAAGCATTTCAGTTTTGAAGTTATCTCGGCCGCATTGGATGATTACAAGCGTGATTTAGACAGTTTTGACGCGCGCATTCAGATGCGGACATCTTTTCCTGTGAAAGTGACAAGCTTGCGTTCTGGCCTAGTAGGATATCAATATTATGATCTGGCCTTAGAATTGGTCGATATCGACGGTGTCAGGACAAAAATATTACATTTAGATTATGTCTATAGTTCAACATGCCCTTGCTCCCTTGAGCTTAGCGAGCATGCGCGCCAGTCGCGCAACCAATTGGCAACACCGCATTCGCAAAGGTCAGTTGCTCGGATCTCTGCCGTTTTGACCGATCAGGGCGTGTTGTGGTTTGAGGATCTTGTCGAGCTTTGTCGCTCAGCTATCCCGACCGAAACACAAGTTATGGTCAAGCGCGAAGACGAGCAGGCCTTTGCCGAGTTAAATGCGGCAAATCCTATTTTTGTTGAAGATGCGGCGCGCCTTTTTTGCCAGACTTTGATGCACGATAATAGGATTGGTGATTTCCGCATTGTGGCCAGTCATCAGGAAAGCTTGCACAGTCATGACGCTGTGTCTGTGCTCACAGAAGGGCAAACATTCGCGCAAAACTCGATCGACCCTAAGCTTTTTTCGACTCTAATTCATTCCGGGTAGTAACGCTTATGCTCTTGACATAAAGAGAGGGAATAGCGAAGCCTTTGATGGATGGTAGACTTTAGGCCCGTAGGATATGTGATCGGTGTTTTGCTGACGCTTTTGGGCGTGGCAATGCTAGTGCCGTTTCTTTTAGACCTTGCCGAAGATCGTGGCGAATGGCCTGTCTTTGTGCAAAGCGCCCTCGTAACGGGCCTATTTGGCATTTTGCTCGCTTTGGCCTGTTCCAACGATATCAAAGAAGGTCTGACCATTCAGCAAACATTTTTGCTAACCACGGGCGTCTGGTTGGCGTTACCTCTGTTTGGGGCCTTGCCATTTATGTTTGGCGCGACAGAGGCGCGCTATGTTGATGCATTTTTTGAGGCCATGTCCGGTTTGACTACGACCGGTGCGACTGTATTTACAGATCTTGACACAATGCCAAAAGGGCTGCTGCTTTGGCGAGGCATCTTACAATGGTTTGGCGGCATTGGCATTATTGTTGTGGCAATGGTTTTCCTCCCTGAGCTTCGTGTAGGTGGGATGCAGATTTTCAAAGCTGAAGCATTCGATACACTGGGCAAGATCCTACCAAAAGCAACGACGATCGCTATCCAGATTGCTTTTATTTATCTGGCTATTACGATGATTTGTATACTAGCTTACTTTTCAGTCGGTTTATCTGCTTTTGACGCGACGGTTCACGCTATGACCACTGTGGCCACGGGTGGCTTTTCAAATTACGATGCTTCCTTTGGCGCATTTGATGCCGGTGCTGAATATGTCTGCGTTATCTTTATGATTTTGGCCTCATTGCCGTTCGTCAGATATGTTCAGTTGGTGAATGGAAACCAGTTTGCCCTGTTCAAAGACGTACAAGTTAAAACATTTTTAACAGTTGTTTTGATCTTGGCCTTGGTGATGGCGCTGGTTGTTTACAAATCGCTTGACTTTGACGGTGAAACGGCTTTTCGCAAAGCGCTATTTAATATCACGTCGATTATCTCGGGAACGGGGTATTCCAGTGCGGACTACGGCCAATGGGGTGGCTTTTTGATCACGATGTTCTTTTTCATTGGTCTAATTGGTGGTTGTGCCGGGTCGACAGCCTGTTCGGTAAAGATTTTTCGCTATCAGCTTGTCTATGCCTCTGTGAGCGCTCAGCTCAAACAGATAAGATCGCCCAATGGGGTTTTCATTCCCAGATATGACGGACGCGCCATTGATAATGACGTTCTCAGCTCTGTCATGTCATTTTTTATCTTCTTCATGGTGACCTTGGGCATCGTCGCGATCTTGTTGGCAATGACAGGACTTGATCTGATTACGTCCATCTCCGCCTCAGCCTCAGCGCTGGCCAATATTGGCCCAGGGCTTGGCGATCAAATTGGACCATCGGGAAATTATGCTGGTTTAAGTGATTTGGCAAAATGGATTTTATCAGCGACCATGTTAATTGGTCGGCTTGAACTATTGGCTGTATATGCAATTTTAACAATACAATTTTGGAGAGCTTGATATGACAAGCCGTGCACTTGGGGCGCAAATTTCGCATTTTTTAAAAAGCCGTGATGTCGAAGTGATTTTTGGTATTCCCGGTGTCCATAACCAAGAGCTTTATCGCGGTATTCAAGAGGCTGGCCTGAACCATGTTCTAGCCCGCCACGAACAAGGGGCCGGCTTTATGGCGGATGGATATGCCAGAGCCAGTGCCAAGCAGGGTGTTGCTTATGTGATCACTGGCCCTGGTCTGTGTAACATCATGACAGCAATGGGGCAGGCATATTCAGACAGCGTACCGATGCTTGTCATCTCGTCCTGTCTAGACGAGGTCGCGGCGCGTCGAGGTCAACTCCATCAGATGCTGGATCAGGAGGGTGCTGCTGATGCGGTATGTGAATGGTCATCGACCGCCAATAGTGCAAAGGCCGCCTATGGGCTTTTGGAGCGGGCTTTTGAAGAATTTGCATCAAATCGGGCGCGCCCCAAACATATTCAAGTTCCTATTGCCCAACTCGAGGCACATGCCCCAGAGTTCCCCGCTCCACGTCAGAATGCCTGCCCCGCGCCTTACGATCCTAAGGGCGTTGAGCGCACGGCAGATATGTTGCGCGATGTGCGCCAGCCGCTATTTATCATGGGTGGTGGTGCAATCAAAACAGATGTTACAGAATTAGTTCGACGCAGCGGCGCTGCGTTTTTCACCACTTTTGCTGGGCGTGGGTTAATTGAGGGCAACCATGCAAATTATATGGGCTCTGCGCTGGCGCGGCCAGGCTCAGCTGGGACGATTGCCAAGGCTGATTTAGTGGTCGTCCTTGGCTCTGAGCTGGGCGAAGTTGATATTTGGCGGCGTGAGCTGGGCCATAAAGCACCTATGGTGCGTGTCGATATCGATCCGGAAGTCCTGAGCGACCATCATCATGCAGATTTGCGGATTTTGATGCGCGTAGAGGATTTTGTCCCTGAATTGGTCAAGTGGTTGCCTGATCAGGCCAAACCCTGTTTATGGGCACGTGATGTAATTGCCAATGATCGCAAGCTTTGGCAGGCGCAGGCTGAGGCCGAGTTTCCTGGTGTTGCTCCAATTGTCCGCGCTCTGCAGGACGTCATGCCCCACGACACAATGATATACTCTGATATGACCCAATTTGCTTATTTGGCCAAAGAGATTTGGGATATGCCATGTCCGGGTCATTGGCATCACCCGTTTGGCTTTGGAACGCTGGGCTATGCTTTGCCAGCCGCCATCGGGGGAAGTGTTGCGAGGCCCGGATTACCAACAGTTGCCATTGCTGGTGATTATGGCTTTCAATATACGCTGCCGGAGCTTGGGGTAGCTGTGGAATTGGGGCTTAGCTTGCCAATTTTGCTGTGGGACAATCAAAAATTAAAGGCGATTGAGGACAGTATGATTGCAGCGCAAATTGCACCGAACGCAGTTCAGGCACTCAATCCTGACTTTTTGGCATTGGCAAAAGCTTACGGCGCATTGGCGAGCCAACCTGAAACGCTTAGCGGCTTGCAAAATGACCTAATCGAGGCATTTTCAGCAAAGGTTCCAACACTTATTTATATGTCTTCTGATCTGTTAAAGACTTAATCTTTCCAGCAGCTTACCAGACCCGTGATATTACGGGCCTTACGTGCAATCAGTATTTCGTTCATCGGTTGCTGTAAATTCTTATAAGTCACAAATTGCCCGGCTTCATTCATGAGCGACACGACAGTTTTGGCTTTGATTGCATGGTGTACCTTTTTGGGCCAACTTCTGCCTTCGCTGCGATCAGCAGTCATAATCCCACTTAAAGTACCAAATTTATCCAATACTGGTCCCCCAACATCCCCTGCCATCATCGCAATGTTGAGCCGCATAAAATCAGTATTCCCGTCGAGCGCCCACAGATCATCTACCACACCCTTCAGAACACTTGGCGCCTCTAGAAGTCCTTCGTAAGAATAACCTGCCGCGATTAATTGATCGCCCATTGTCGGTTTATGAAGTGAAATTTCTGCGACCGCTGATGGAGACACAGTCTGTTTAGTTGCGATGATCGCCAGAGTTTCACTCGTATCCATCGCTACAATCTGTGCCTCGTAGTGATTTTCGATGCTGATTTTGTCACACGTATCAAGCCCTTGCGCATCCGTAATAAGGTGGCCTTTGGCGGAGACAAAAACACCGGAACGAGAAAATGTTGGTTTTCTGATGTCTAGTCCAAATAGCAATTCCTGCGTTTGGATGCGGCCCTCGCCTATACCGGGGTCAAGAGTGCCGCGAAAGGTTTCAAAACTTGCTTTCATTTCTGCCAAAAGACGTTCATGGCGCGCAGTATCTCCCACTGGCCATACGAGCATAAAGCCTTTTATCTGTCCGTTTTCCAAAGAGGCAGTTGCATAAGAAACAAGGTGGCTGTTTTGTCCGTTGATTTCGAAACTATTGTCCTTCAGCTTGCGCTTTCCTGTCTGTGGAATCGTCCTGAGGGATTGAAGGGCTTTGTAGAGTGCCTTTAGGCTCGCCGCATCGCCTGTCTGAGAAATCATGTACACACTGTGCTGAGTGCCAGTGAACGATCCGAAATGTACCAGAGGAGGGGCATATTTCTGAAACCCGACGATGCTCATTGGAATTTTTAGCGCGATACCTGCCTCAAGATCGGAGATAGACTCCAGCCGAAGCGACTGCAGTACCTCATTATACTTTGCCAGTAAAAAGTCCCGTTGTTCTGAAGTCATAACTCTGGTTCGCGCGACGCCTTGAGCTTTTTGCCAAGCGTCCATTGCAGCCCGAGTTCCGGGTCCAAAAGCCCCATCTATCGATGAGCTGTAATATCCGGCCCACTTCAAAGCAATTTGCAGTTGCTTTTTTTCGCCTTTTGTTAGAGTTGATTCAATGGCTCTAGCTTCTTGAATTGTCTCATTAACCTCTGACGAGAGCGTAATAAGAGAGTTTGGAGAGGTCGCCGCGCTGGGTGTGGTGGGCTCAGTCTTCTCATCGGATGTGGTTGAAGTATCTCTATCACTCGTTTCAAGACCAGTGGGCCAGATCATTTGCTCAAAATTTGCGCCTCTCGAGATAAAACTATCCATCGGTATTGCGCCTGCGGAACGCAGCTTTAAAAGTTGGCTATCAGCTTCTTCTTCATCCAGTGGTCCAATGGTAACAGCGTACCATCCCCCACCGATTGCAAAAGCGCTCACATCGGAAATTGTTGCGCCATAAAATCTTGCTTTTTGTTCTGCTTCGATCAAGCTTGGATGCGCTTCGATCTGTACCCAAACGTTAAGTGACTGTGAAAAAGCCAAAGATGGTATAAAGCTAATCCAAACCGAAAAAAGCCATAACTTTTTAATCATTCGATAACTCCACTTTTGGGTTTCAAAGAATCTCTCGTTGGATCCAATAAAAAATCAATACACACTACCAAGGTATTTAAAGTGCGTCAGAGCAGTTTGCCAGTCATATGTGTGATTTCTTTTGGGATATGGCACGAATGCTATAGTCATTGGTCGGGATTGATTGACCCTTGGCCTGTGTTTGCCTAATGAGAGACCAAGGTTTTCCCATGTGGCAGGCAGAAAAATGACAGTAGACGTTCCCAAGTCTTTTCAAGACATAATATTGCGGCTTCAAACGTATTGGTCTTCAAAGGGCTGTGCTGTTTTGCAACCCTATGACATGGAAGTGGGCGCGGGGACGTTTCATCCTGCGACGACATTGCGTTGCTTGGGGTCGCGGCCCTGGTCGGCTGCCTATGTGCAGCCCTCGCGCAGACCAACGGATGGGAGGTACGGTGAAAATCCCAACCGGCTACAGCATTACTATCAATATCAGGTCCTTATAAAGCCAAGCCCGCCAGATTTGCAGGAGATCTATCTAGGCTCGCTCGAAGCAATCGGCATAGACATGGATCTACACGACATTCGGTTTGTCGAAGACGATTGGGAGAGTCCTACACTTGGCGCATGGGGGTTGGGCTGGGAAGTTTGGTGTGACGGGATGGAAGTTTCTCAATTTACCTATTTTCAACAGGTTGGTGGGCATGACTGCCACCCCGTATCGGGCGAGCTGACTTATGGGCTCGAACGACTGGCGATGTATGTCTTGGGAATTGACCACGTCATGGACATGCCCTTTAACAATCCTCAAACGCCAATCCCGCTAAGTTATGGGGATATTTTTCTGCAGACTGAGCAGGAATACGCGCGTTGGAATTTTGATGTGGTCAATACAACGATGTTATTACGCCATTTTGAGGATGCGGAAAACGAGTGTAAAAGCATTCTCGACCAAGAGCACCTCGATCCCAAAACTGGGAGAAAAATTATTATGGCACATCCCGCTTATGATCAATGTATCAAGGCTAGTCATTTATTTAACCTACTTGATGCGCGTGGTATAATCTCGGTCACGGAACGGCAGGCATATATTGGTCGGGTTCGTGCGTTAGCCAAAAAATGCGCCGACGCCTTTGTCCTCACGCAAGCTGGAGGAACGCCTCAATGATGGGTAAATTTCTAGCCAGCGTCATCGTCATATGTAGTATAGTAGCCGGCGGTGGTATGTATTATCTTCAAGTCTATGCATTTTATGATAAGGTTGTGGCAAACGGTTCTTCTGATGTGGTTTTAACGAAACAATCGGATAGTACCGCCGAGGCTATAGACTATTCGGACTTTCAAGCAATTGACTCCAGAAGCTCTCCAATCCGCTATAGGGCCTGTTTTCAAAGCGCCAAATCTCCTGCGGAGCTAGCAACTGTTTACAAAACAATTGATGATGCTGTGCCTCTGAATGCGCCGTCTTGGTTTAAGTGCTTCAAAGCAAAAGAGCTTGGACCAAAGATTAAAGCAGGGGAGGCCGTTTCGTTTCTTGCTTTAGAGAATATTGTTTATGGTATTGATCGGGTCGTAACGATCCTGTCCGATGGGTCGGGCTATTCCTGGAACAGAATTAACCATTGTGGTGAACGGGCATTTGACGGCAAACCCTTGCCTCCTGGATGCCCACTACCACCAGAAAGCCTCTGATATGTCAGACTTATTAATAGAATTATTTTCGGAAGAAATTCCGGCGCGCATGCAGCTCAAAGCTGCTGAGGATCTTAAAAAACTGATCACCAACGGTTTAGTTGAGGCTGGATTGACCTATTCCGGAGCCGCTGCATTCTCGACTCCGAGACGACTTGTGCTGACAGTACAAGGTTTGCTTGACGAAAGTCCGACTGTTTGTGAAGAACGCAAAGGCCCCCGTGTCGATGCGTCCGAGAAAGCGCTGGAGGGGTTTTTGCGCAGTACTGGTCTTGATCGCAAGGCCTTGGAAATTCGCAACGATAAAAAAGGCCAAGTTTACTTTGCAACGGTCCAGACGCCCGGTCGCCTGGCCGCTGTGATTATAGCAGAGCTACTTGAAAAATCTGTGCGGAGCTTCCCGTGGCCAAAGTCTATGCGCTGGGGCGTCGGAAGTTTGCGTTGGGTGCGTCCTTTACACACGATTATCTGCCTGTTGAGTGACGAGGCGGGTGCCCAAGTGGTACCGCTTGAGATTGATGGCATAACGGCCTCTGATCATACGTCTGGTCACCGGTTTATGGCGCCCAAGCCTTTTTTGGTCACAGGCTTTGAGGATTATGCTGCAAAATTAAAACGCAACTATGTTATTTTGCAGCCGGCTGAGCGGTCAGAAATGATTTTGCAGGAAGCTGAAAATCAAGCTTTTGCCTGCGGTCATGAGCTGGTCAGTGATCCGTCGCTTTTGGCTGAGGTGTCTGGTCTTGTTGAATGGCCAGTCGTCCTCATGGGATCAATTGAGTCTGAGTTTCTGGACCTGCCGCCTGAGGTTTTGCGCACATCGATGAAAGAGCATCAAAAGTTCTTTTCTTTGCGCAATGTCAAAACAGGTCGTATCGAACGTTTTATCACAGTTGCTAATCGCGAAACCGCAGATCAGGGTGATACGATCCTCAAAGGAAATCAAAAGGTTTTATCCGCACGTTTGTCGGATGCCAAGTTTTTTTGGGAAAATGATCTGCGTGTTGCCAAGGCTGACGGAATGGCAACTTGGCTGGCAATGCTTGCCGATGTCACCTTTCATAACAAATTGGGAAGTGAGGCCGCGCGGATTAAGAGACTAGTCAGTCTCAGCCAAGACCTTGCACCCTTTGCAAAGGCAGATCCTGCTCTTGCAAAGGAGGCCGCCTTGGTTGTCAAAGCTGATCTGGCCTCTGAAATGGTGTATGAGTTTCCCGAGTTGCAAGGGTTGATGGGACGTTATTACAGTCAGGCCTCTGGTTTGGCTGATGACATTGCCCAAGCCTGCGAAATGCATTACGCGCCGTTGGGCCCATCGGACGCAGTGCCTGATGCACCAGTGTCAATCGCCGTCGCTCTAGCTGATAAAATTGACAAGTTGACTGCATTTTGGGCTATTGATGAGAAACCCACAGGCAGTAAAGATCCTTATGCATTGCGCCGCGCGGCCCTTGGGGTGATTAGGCTGGTGCTTGAAAACGAATTAGCTCTGCCTTTGCTTACCGCGTTTTCAAAAGCCTATCCTGGTGCTGATACAGAAAACCTTCTTGGATTTTTACATGATCGGTTGAAGGTGTTTCTTCGAGACCAAGATATTCGCCACGATATTATCGATGCTGCAGTTGCTATGGAGGGCAGCGATGACCTCATGCTGGTGACCCGGCGTGCGCGTGCCCTTGCGACCTGCCTGAAGACGGCGGATGGGGAAAACCTGCTGCAAGGCTTTAAACGCGCTAATAATATCGTGATGCAGGCCGAACAAAAAGACGGTGTGGAATATTCGTATGGGGCAGATATCAAATTTGCAGAGACTGACGAAGAACGCGCCCTATTTGCGGCTCTGGAAACAAATGAACCCGTGATCAAAAAGGCTATTCAGGCGCAGGATTTTACACTGGCAATGGAAAGTCTTGCATCCTTACGACCCTCGGTCGACGGCTTCTTTGATGCCGTTCAGGTCAACACTGACAAGCAGGTCGTTAGGCGCAACCGCCTCAATCTTTTGAGCCGGATGCGCTCTGTTTGTCTTGCAGTTGCGGATTTATCTCGGATAGAAGGGTGACCCCACTCAGGCACTTGCCCAAGTGTGTCCAACCTTTTTCTTGATCAAAACTATGTTCGCTATATGCTGCAGTGAAGAATGAAAGGTGCCGCAATGCAGCAAAATTGTTCCGACATTGCTTTAGTAACGCAAAATGCGCCCATAACGGCCTCCACACATGGGGGACGGGCAAAGTGTTTGCAGCGCTTGATCCGCCTTGATTTGCCGGTCCCACGCACAGTAGTTCTGTCGTTTGATATGGTTCATAAAATCGCTGCTAACCAAGTGCCGAGCGTCACTGAAATCCTCGATCATTTTGAAGCAAATGATTTACTTTGTGTCCGGCCGTCTTCGGAAAGTCCCGATTGGGGGGGGCCCGGTGCGGTTTTAAATATTGGCATGAATGATAAGCGCTTTGGGCGGTTGTCCGAAATGCTGGGATCACAAGCTGCGGCTAAAATCTATCTACGGTTTGTTCAGGGCTATTCTGTACATGTTGCGCGCCTTGATCCAGAAATGTTTGATCATATCAATGGTCAGGACGAAGAGGCTTTGAACGAGGCTTTGCGCGCTTATAAGGATGAGACTGAAGAACCCTTTCCTCAGGAAAAATCTACACAATTGGCCGAGGTTTTACGCTCTATGGCCCGTGCTTGGGAAGGCACTACGGCGCGTCTTCTGCGTCAGGCCAAAGGCGCTCCTGCAGATGCGGGGCTAGGTTTGATCGTTCAAAAAATGGCCTATGGCATTGGGAAAGGGGAATGCGGCTCGGGCGTGTTACAGTTGGTCAACAGTGATACTGGCATGCCCCAGATTACCGGAAGGTACCGACGTCAAAGCCAGTGGCGCGATGCTTTGGCTCAAGAAAAAGGTGCTCTATACCTGACCCGGGATCTGCGTGGAACCTCATTGGAAGAGGTCGCGCCCAAGATATTTGAGACACTTAAAGAACAAGCTGAATTAATGCGTCATCGCTTGCGCGAAGAAATGCAGATCGAATTCACAATAGAAGATGGAAATTTGTATATTCTTGACGGAATTAAAGTCGCGCGTCTCGCACCTGGGGCTGTTCGGATTGCAGTATCTTTGGCAGAGCGGGGCATCATCGCCAAAGAAGAGGCCTTGATGCGTATAGAACCACGCGCTTTGGGGGAATTACTGCATCGACAAATTGCACCAGATGCAAAACGGGATGTGATTGGCAGCGGTATCGCTGCAAGCCCTGGTGCAGCCTCGGGCCAGATCGTCTTTACGGCAGAGGCCGCGCTCGCATGCAAGTCGCGCGAAGAACCCTGTATTTTAGTGCGACGCGAAACCAGCCCAGAAGATATTCGTGGAATGCATGCTGCCAACGCAGTCTTAACCGAGCGGGGCGGGATGACCAGCCACGCGGCCGTGATTGGCCGAGGCATGGGTGTTCCCTGCATTGTTGGTGCCAGTTCCATTCGGTTTCATATTCAAAAGAAACAGCTTTTCTCAGGGGATGGTCGAGTTTTTGAAGAAGGTGAAATGATCACTGTCGATGGAACCAATGGTCAAGTCTTGGCTGGTCAGAGCGAGATGGTAGAAGCGTCTCTGGATGGGTCTTTTCAAACGTTGATGCAGTGGGCAGAAGAAGCCTGTGATATCGAAATCAGAGCCAATGCAGATACGGCCGCTGATGCCAAAACTGCGCGCAATTTTAGTGCACGTGGAATAGGACTTTGCCGGACGGAACATATGTTTTTTCAAGCGGATCGCATGACGGTCATGCAGGAAATGATATTTGCAAATACTCGAACTGAACGCGAAGCAGTACTTGACCGTCTTTTGCCAATGCAGAAAGCTGATTTTATGGAACTTTTCCATATTATGGAGGCTATGCCGGTCTGTATCCGTTTGTTTGATCCGCCGCTGCATGAATTTCTGCCATCTGATCGGGCGGGATTGCGCGATCTGGCCGAAGCGCTGGACCTTCCTTTGTCAGATGTTACGCGGCGTGTTGAGAGTATGAAAGAATACAATCCCATGCTGGGTCTTCGAGGCGTTCGTCTTGGAATTACCGTTCCTGAAATTTATGAAATGCAAGCCCGTGCAATTTTTGAGGCGACCATTGAAGCCAGCCATGATAGAAATCCGATTGTCCCAGAAATAATGATTCCTCTGGTAAGCGCAAAACGCGAAGTAGAGCTCGTAAAATCCCGCATCGAAGCGGTTGCGGCGGATGTGCGATCCAAGAAAGGCGTGGATTTTGATTTCAAGCTTGGTGTGATGGTTGAAACGCCTCGTGCGGCACTGCGCGCAGATGAAATTGCCCTGAATTCATCATTCCTAAGTTTTGGAACAAACGACCTGACCCAAATGACATACGGTCTTTCGCGTGATGACGCGGGTCGATTTATGGCTGCCTATGTGCAGCAAGAGCTCTTTCCAGAAGATCCGTTTCATACGCTTGATAAAGACGGCGTTGGCGAGCTTTTGATGCTGGGCGTCGAGCGTGCACGAAAGGCCAATCCCGAGGTTGTTGTTTCAATTTGTGGCGAGCATGGGGGCAGTCCAGAGTCTATTGCCTTTTTTCGAGCACACGGCTTTGATTATGTGTCTTGTTCGCCATTTCGTGTACCCGTTGCCCGGCTAGCCGCTGCCCAGCTTGCAATCTCTAGTCGAACGTCATAAGGAAGCTCCAGATATTTTTAGAGTTACAAGACTAGCCCAATGGGTTTTGACAAACTGAGCGAGACGAAGATACACGTTATGTTATTACGCATTTCAGTAAAACTAATTACGCTAATGATTTTGAGCATTTCACCGCCAAATATTGCTGTGTCTGATGCGAATAAACTTGTCATTAATGATATATTTCATATGGATCAGAAGTATCGTGCAGACATGCCAAAGCAGCGATTGAAATGGCTAATTAGCGCTACAAATTTGGATCATAATAGAATTTATTCGCAAAGCTATTTGGACCTTTTGCCAGTACTAAAGGGGGGGAAGCAATGGCATTGTCTCGCGCAAGCACTTTATTTTGAGGCGCGTGGAGAAAGCGTCAAAGGGCAGTTCGCAGTCGCGGAAGTTATTCTGAACCGCATGGACAGTAAGGATTTCCCAAATTCTATCTGCGGAGTGGTGAATCAAGGCAGTTCCAAGCGACACAGATGTCAGTTTAGCTATATGTGCGACGGTCAGTATGAAATCGTACGCGAGAAACAAGCTTTCGAACTCTCGGGTAAAATTGCTACAATCATGATGCGCGGTGCTCCGAGGCAATTGACGACTGGCGCAATGTTTTATCATAGCCAAAACGTGTCACCTCGTTGGTCGCGGAAGTTCCGTAGAACAACATCTATTGGCCAGCATTATTTTTACAAGGCTGTGGATGTGAGTTCACAGAATTGAGGAAATTGATGTGAAGTGGCGCAGTTGAAGCCAAAACTGACGTGCATAGATTGTGGGATTCAAAAAAACACTTTAGATTAGGACATGGTTCGTATTTATGGGCGGTCAGTAGTGACAGATGAAATTCGATTGGCGTTTGAGCACCCAATAGCGCGCGCAGAGGCCAGTTCGCTGGTGGTATTTGATCGTATATCACTGCGCGATCATACAGTCGAAGTTGAAATTGGAGCATTTCAGCAAGAGCGCGGAACCACTCAGAGGGTCTGTTTCAATATCGTTGTAGAAGTCCGTCCTGCGGATGAAGTAGGCGATGATGTCGATCGTATATTGTCCTATGACAAGGTTACAGAAGCGGTCGCCTTTGAGTTGGCGGCAGAACGATTTAATCTGTTGGAAACATTAGCTGAGCGCGTAGCAGAACGGATTTTGCTAGAGCCCCAAGCCATTCGAACTTTTGTTCGCATTGAAAAGCTTGATCGTGGACCGGGCGCATTGGGCATTGAACTTGTTCGCAGCAAAGACGATCTCGCAAGAGATATTCTGGTTGGGACAATAGATACGCCGAAGCCAAGTATCATTTATCTCAGCAATGCCGCGATCAATTCGGAAAACCTTGGTCGATGGCTGGATATCCTGAGCGCACAGACCAACCCGACCGTACTATGTGTTGGCTTGCCGAAAAAATTACCCGCTTTGACTGAGCACGCATTGGTAGATCGCCGGATTGAGCTTTTGGCAATTGAGCAAAATGCTTGGATGCTGGCGTCACGGGATGATCGTTGTGTGGTTATTGAAACAAAAACAGAACTCGATTGGGCGATGAAGAATGCTAAAATAAGTGTATGGGCACCCTCTAAAATGGTTCTCGACGCAACACAGGCTCCACCCATTCCAGTCGCTGACACTGTTGCTCTAGCATCTTGGTTGGCGCAAACTCTAGAAGCAGAAGAGCTTCAAGTTTTGGGTGATTTTACTACTGAAGAGCAAGATTTTGCTATTCGGGCGCTTTCACTCGCAGCAGACGCTTTGTAATTGTTGCAAATTGATGACTTTTGCGGCAATAGAAACTGATGAAGGACTACTTCAGACCAATTCTAATATCCAATGCGGATAAACCGAAAGACGCGTTCTTTCTTGGGCAGGGCCGGCTGTGGTTTAACTCGGTTGAGCGGCTTGCGCGCAACCAGCCTTCAGAAATGATTCAGGCGACAGATTTAACGCAAGAGTGGCTTAATCGGCTTGTCGACCCACGCCTTAATCTCGCTGGAATGGACTTAACAAGCCCTTGTATTATGGGCGTATTAAATGTAACACCTGATAGTTTTTCTGATGGTGGCAGTTTCGACGATCCCGTAAGCGCATTGTTTCAGGCAGAAAAAATGGTGCAAAATGGCGCTGACATCATCGATGTTGGCGGCGAATCCACCCGACCAGGCGCTAAAGAAATATCGACTGTCTTGGAAATTGAGCGGACTGGACAAGTCATTAAGACCATTTGCGCTAAAACAAATGTCGCTGTATCTATAGATACGCGCAAAGCTTCCGTTGCCAAAGCCGCCGTTAAAAGCGGTGCTGCGCTTGTCAACGACGTCTCTGGCCTGACTTTTGACCCTGACCTCGCACCCTTTTGTGCTGAAGAAGATTTACCTGTCTGTGTCATGCATTCGCAGGGGCTTCCCGAGGTGATGCAAGATATGCCTCTATACGAAGACGTCGTTTTGGATGTCTATGATTTTCTCGAGACTCAGATCAATCATCTTATTGGTCTAGGGATTGGGCGCAATCGTATCATTGCCGACCCTGGAATCGGGTTTGGCAAGACAATGGCACATAACCTTGCTTTGTTGAATAGAGTTTCGCTGTTCCATAGTCTTGGTGTACCTTTGCTTCTTGGGGTGTCGCGCAAGGGGTTTATCGGTAAAATCACCCAAGAAAATGTGGCAGAAGCTCGTGTTATTGGGTCTGTTTCGGCGGCTTTGACCTGTCTGTCGCAGGGCGTTCAAATATTCAGAGTTCACGATGTGAGAGAAACGCGACAGGCTTTTGACATGTGGCAAACGATTATGTTTGGGAGAGTGTAATGGGACGCAGCATATTTGGAACAGACGGCGTGCGCGGTGAAGCTAATGCGTACCCCATGACTGCGGAAATAGCTTTGCGGCTTGGCGCAGCGGTTGGTAATTATTTTGGTACGAATTCAGCCCATGCCAGACGCGTTGTGATAGGGAAAGATACCCGTCAGTCCGGCTATATGTTTGAAAATGCTCTGACTGCGGGGTTAACCTCTGCTGGGATGGATGTGTTGCTTCTTGGACCTGTCCCAACCCCAGCGGTGGGGTTGCTGACACCCTCAATGCGGGCTGATCTTGGTATTATGGTGTCCGCAAGCCACAATCAGTTTCGCGATAATGGCATTAAATTTTTTGGTCCAGATGGATTTAAGTTGTCTGATCAGGTCGAGAGCGAGATCCAAGAGCTTCTTGAACATGGAGTTAAATTGACGGCGTCGGATAACATTGGCAGGGCACAGAGAATTGACGATGGATTGTTTCGCTATGTAGAGCGGGCAAAATCAACTTTCCCTTCTGGCATGCGCCTGGATGGCATAAAGGTTGTCATTGACTGCGCGAATGGGGCGGCTTACCGGGCAGCTCCTGATGTTTTATGGGAATTAGGCGCTGAGGTTATCCCAATGGGGATCAGCCCTAATGGACGCAATATTAATGCTGACTGCGGCTCAACATATCCCAAGATTGCAGCAGAGACAGTTATTGCGCATAATGCGGACGTTGGTCTGTGTCTGGACGGGGACGCCGATCGTCTAATCATCATTGATGAGCGTGGCAAGGTCGCTGACGGAGACCAGCTCATGGCACTCTTGGCGCAAAGATGGTTTCGCGAAGGCCGTCTGAATGGGCAAGCCCTGGTGACCACTGTTATGTCTAATCTAGGGCTCGAACGATATTTAGAAGATCAAGGGATCGCTCTTGAGCGTACGAAAGTTGGCGATCGATACGTCGTTGAGAGGATGCGCGAAGGTGGATTTAATCTTGGCGGAGAACAGTCCGGACACATCGTGATGAGCGATTATTCCACGACTGGTGATGGGTTGATGGCCGGACTG
>JAQWKM010000177.1 GCA_029247845.1 Paracoccaceae bacterium
TGCAATCTACATTCATCATTGTAAGTTAGGGCAAGTTCAAAGTTACCTTGCCCCAAATTAGAAAAAAACAATCCGTTTTTGTAAACATTTGACTCCGGATCAAGTGGGCTTAATGCAATTGCTTTGTGATAATAAGGCTCAGCTTCAGAGTAACGCCCAGAATGAACCAGCGATTGTCCTAACCTATACAGAGCTTCCGGAAAACTCGGGTTCAACTTAACAGCTCGTTCTGCGTATAATTTTGACTGATCAAATCTGCCGGAAAAAAAATAGTGGGATGCCAAAAGGTTGGCCGCTATTGAATTCTTTGGATCTAAATCTGAGGCTATTTTTGCGTAGTCGTATATTTTTTGAAGTGTCCCTGAAGAATCGTCCGTAAGAAACTGACCCAATTCAGCAAAATGTATATCTGACATTAGTGAATAAGCATGTGACATGGTTTGGTCTAACTTAATCACCTGTTCGCACATTTTCTTCGCCTGTACTACTCCATCATCTTCGTGATCGGAGCGACTTCGTTCATTGAACGTATGAAGTGCTTTTAAGTAT
The DNA here is from genome assembly GCA_029247845.1 of Paracoccaceae bacterium. Classification (GTDB taxonomy): domain Bacteria; phylum Pseudomonadota; class Alphaproteobacteria; order Rhodobacterales; family Rhodobacteraceae; genus LFER01. The sequence continues at coordinate 550 of JAQWKM010000177.1, forward strand.
AACTCCCAGGCATTTAGATTTGTAGGTCTGTTTCTCTCTATACGCTCGAACTCATAATTTTGAAGCGTGGGATTCACTTGTGCTGCAACTGCTGTTGCAACTTCATCCTGAACGTCGAAAATATCCTCTAAGCTTCTATCCCATTTTTCAGACCAAAGCTGTCGATCTTTTTCAGCATCAACTAGTTGCGCCGTTATGCGAACCCTCTGACCGCTTTTCCGAATACTGCCTTGCACTACGTATCTTGCGCCCAGTTCCTGCCCAACTTCATTTGCGCCAACCGATTTACCTTTGAATGCAAAACTGGAGTTTCTTGATATAACCGGGAAAGTTCGCCAAAGGGACAAGTTAGCAATTATATCGTCAGTAATACCATCCACAAAGTAGTCCTGTTCTGGATCATTGCTTTGGTTTTCAAATGGTAAAACGGCTATCACACCAAGCTCTCGCTCATCATTCTCGGTTTTGGATGACGGCTCAAACCTCATATCTCGAGTGTCAGCGCCATCAATAACGAGGTCAAACGCATGGACATCAGTATTCTTAACCTTTTGCTGACCGATATCGTTAAATGTGAGCTCCACTTTTTGGCTTATAAAGTCATATATCCCTTTGGACAAACATACTCCACCCGGTTGGCTCAACGCTTCCAATCGGGCCGCTACATTAACTCCGTCGCCGTATAAGTTCTCACCCTCTACGATGACGTCCCCTATATTTAAGCCAATCCTGAAAATCATCTGTGACTGAGGATCTAGTGAATTGTTTCTTTGCGTTATGAGTTTTTGAAATTCGGCTGCACACACCATGGCTGAAAGTGTTGGCTCAATTTACAGAGGTTTTTGAACTGACTGATAATTTCAAAATTTACAGTACAACTTCAAAGCCCTCAAAAACAGGATGACCCAAATACATATCTCTATTTTCACCAGCTCCTTTATGAGCTTGCCTAAAAGCTTCTGATTTCGTCCAAATATTAAAACTTTCTTTCGATTCCCATGTGCTATGAGAGGCGTAAAGTGTATAATCCTCGAATGTTTCACCTTTAATTAAATGAAAATTTTTAAAACCAGGAACATCCCAAAGATGGCTATCGCGGTCATGCCATACTTTCTCAAAAGCCGCTTCCGAACCTAACGATATTTTGAACCTATTCATTGCTATGTACATTCCATTGCCCTCCTATCTCCAGCTATATTCGTGTTCTTATGATTTAAACTTAACGGTAGTGCATTTTTCATAGGTAACAAAATTTGCAAGCAGGACACCTTTGTTTCTGATGCTCTATTTGCAAATGTATAAGCTTCTAGGTGTCCAAGCTGATTTTTTTGAAATTTTAATTTGAGCTCTGCTTGTGACGCATAAATGACCAATGCACGTTCACAATTTTCTAAATTATCAAATATTGCGTGTTGAACGAAGCTCTCGTCATGTAACGCTAATGACGAAACATCTTTAGCAGTTACAGTGGTCATAAGAAGTATAAAAATTTGTTCCATTACATCCCTTAAAACATAAAATTTTGCTATTTTTTTGACGTTTATTATACGGAAATTTAAGATTGCTTGCTTAAGTTCGTTTATCTGTCACAACCGAGAACCCATTAGGACCACCGTTCTTACTTTCTTTTTTCTCTTAAAATGCTCACAGAATACTGGCTCGGCTTAGTTATTAATACATTCTTTTCTTGCGTGGACGTTAAAGAGCCTTGCAGTCTTAAAAGAGAATGCATATTAATCTTATTAAAATTGTCAAGAATAAACTTTGACTAGATTTTAGCCATACCTGCTTCCTCAGCGTACCAGCTACTTAAAAATAGAAAGTTATGCTAAAAATGCTGAGTTTAGAAACATTATCCGCAAAGACATTCGAACGATCAGAGACGATCTGCTTAAATCTCACAAACGTGGCTTTGTACGTATTCGGAGTAAGTAAAGACAGCCGAGGGACTGAACAAAATAGCGGAAAATTGTTGAGGTACTAGAAGATTATAATTCATAATTTATATATTAAAAACAATTTACTGTAGAATTTTATCTTATAAAACCCGATAGCTGTATGTTAACAATGGAGTTAGATAAATGCAGGATTTAATTAGAAAGACAAAGTACACTATATTACAGGTTTGGAAGAGATCTTCATTTAGGCCCGCACCTAAATTAGCATTCTGCGTCGTTCTTTTGACCCCACATATCAGCTTAGCGGAAACAAATATTGGAGAACGAAAACGTATCGTGTCTATCGGTGGTTCAATAACGGAAATTGTTTATGCACTGGGACAGCAGGATAGATTGGTGGCGCGTGATAGTACATCGACTTACCCAGTTGAAGCAACTGAATTGCCCGATGTAGGCTATATGCGCGCGCTTTCGCCTGAAGGGGTCTTATCTGTTGGGCCGGAACTAATTATCGCAGAAGCAGGTTCTGGACCACAAGAAACAATTGATCTACTGGCTGAAGCATCAATCCCATTTATCACGATACCCAATTCTTATTCGCGAGCAGGCGTGATTGCAAAGGTTATTGCAGTTGGTGATGCGCTTGCAATGCAACCTGAAGCGGCAAATCTTGCCCATAAACTGAATGAAGATCTCCAAGCTGCGGAAGAACAGTCTCGTTCATTCGATGGTGTTCGCAAGAAAGTAATATTCATTCTTAGTACAAGGGGTGGAAAAATTCTGACCTCTGGCTCCAACACTGCAGCAGATGGTATCATTAAAATGGCCGGTGGCATTAATGCAATTTCTGCATTTGAGGGGTATAAACCTCTGAGCGAGGAAGCTGTGACAGTGGCAGCGCCTGATGTAATATTGATGATGGACCGTGGCGGTGATCATGACACGGCCAACGATGTGTTATTTGCCATGCCTGCTATATCCACAACGCCTGCTGCTAAAACCCAAGCTATCATTCGGATGAACGGGCTATATCTTCTAGGTTTTGGACCGCGCACCGCAACAGCCGTTACCGAGTTGCATAATGCATTATATGCTGAGTGAAGCATGGTTTCTCTGAACAGCGAATTTGAAAAGACCAATTTAATTGACAGTTTGTCTGCCGGACGTCGTGCGCATAAGATACTCTTAATCTTTCTTTTGTTAAGCTGCCTCCTAAGCATTGCAATTGGGCCTGTAAATGTCTCGTTATGGGCCGTACTTCATAAGCTGGTAACTGGGCAACCACTTAACACGCTTGAGCATGTAATTTTCTGGGATATACGACTTCCAAGGTTGGTTATGGGGATTTGCGTCGGAGCAGCTCTCGGAGTTTCAGGGGCTGTAATGCAGGGATTATTTCGGAACCCACTTGCCGATCCCGGGCTTATTGGTGTGGGTGCCGGTGCAAGCTTAGGCGCAATTATTGCCATCGTAATGGGCGGAGCATTGCCTAACTTTATTATTAGTATTTTTGGTAATTATCTGGTTATTTTTGCAGCTTTCCTAGGTGGCTGGCTTTCCATACTTCTCCTTTACCGACTTACCACTCGCCAAGGGCAAACCTCTATTGCAACGATGCTCTTGGCCGGCATTGCTCTTGCAGCATTGGCGGGGGCGATATCTGGCGTTCTAGTTTACATTGCAGATGATAGGCAGCTTCGGGATCTGACATTTTGGGGACTTGGATCATTAGCAGGTGCGACATGGACCAAAGTGATGGGAGCATGCCCATTAATATTGTTTTCTATCGCCATTGCTACAACTTTGGGCCGCGGGCTAAATGGGCTCGCTTTGGGAGAGGCAACCGCACATCAAATTGGAATTTCCACTCAGAGATTAAAAAATATTGCGATTTTCGCAGTTGCTGCAGCCACCGGTGCAGCTGTTGCCGTTTCTGGAGGAATTGGCTTTATTGGCATAATTGTTCCTCATTTTCTACGGCAGACGATCGGACCGGACCACCAAACTTTGATTTTAAATTCTGGACTTCTTGGAGCTATGATATTGATCTTCGCTGATATGATAAGCCGTATAATCGTGGCTCCCTCTGAACTGCCAATTGGGATAGTAACTGCAATTCTCGGTTCTCCTGTATTCCTTTGGATACTCCTTAAACAGCGCAATTCGGGAATTTTGTAAAATGTTATGCGTTAACCAAGTTTCTGTCTCAATAAAAAATACGAAGATCCTTAAGCAAATAGAATTTATAGCACTTCCCGGAGAAGTAACTGCTATTATTGGAGCAAACGGATCGGGTAAGTCGACTCTGATGCGGGCCATGAGTGGCGATATCCCATATGACGGAAAGATATCACTAAACGGGCGTGATATAGGTTCTATTAAACCATACGAACTGGCATCTAAGCGCGCCGTAATGCCTCAAAAATCAAACGTAGCTTTCCCATTTACAGTAGCAGAAGTTGTCCATATCGGTTTGCGCAATGGCGTTGGGGCAGAGACTACTAGAACTATATATGATGCACTGCGCTGCGTTGGGCTTGCCACTTTCGCCCGTCGTAAATATTCAGATTTATCCGGCGGTGAGCAACAGCGCGTGCAATTAGCCAGAGTTCTCGCCCAAGTCTGGACCCCTCACCACGCAGGCCAAGCGCGGTGGATATTTCTTGATGAGCCGGTTTCAAGTCTTGATATAGCACATCAAATAGACGTGATGAATATTGTCAAAGATTACGCCTGTTCTGGTGGTGGTATAGTTGCAATCATGCATGATTTGAACATAACATCAATGTTTGCAGATAAGGTTGCCATTCTTCATCGCGGCAAAAGGCTTTGCCAAGGCGTGCCTAAGGACGTAATGACAGACGATTGGCTCTCGGACGCATATGACTGCGACTTACGCGTGAATAAAAGCCCCAAGCCTCCTTCAACCTATATCTTACCCCATCTAGCAAACACCCGTAAAAAGCAGCTCGACTAAGTCGTGACCAATACAAATTGTTTGCAGCCGTGTGGTCTTGAATTTTTGATAAATACAGCCAATAATTACGACGAAAGGAGGCTGTCGATCATGGAAAGAAAATTTATAAATAATAAATTATTAATAAAGCTGGGCGGTTTGGGGTTTGCATTCTTTTTCGTAAAAGGACTTGCTTGGGTTTTAATTTTTTATTTCGGGCTTGATTTGTTTTTAGGTTAACTTTGCGATGAAGGTTTAATTACCACGTTCAAGTTAAAACAGATACTGAACGTAATTTCATAATATCGAATTTTAAAGATCTGCTAAATTAACAACTCTACTTACTAGGGCACCTAGTATAGCCATCCGCGCATCAACTTTTTTTAAACTGCACAAAAATTAAAATAAGATCGATCTCTAAAAGCACATCCGCTACAATCAACAACTTCTAAATTAATATTTGACTGACTAAGAGCATCCCAAAAATCTTTACCCAAGATTGGCCAATCACCTTCTCCAGTCGAGCGGATCATAATTGGTATCTTTTTCATATATTGTATGTCTTCAATAGGAACATCTTTAAATTTAAACTGCTCGGGTTCAATACCTTTTTCTGATCCGTGCCAGAATATCTTATCTGCAACAAATTTCTAGGGCAAGAAAACATAATGAATAATTTTCATTATGTTTGTCCGTAAACTTAATAAGTTGTTACGAAACGCGAGAATGTAGCATTATCCATCGGTTAAAATTAACCTGGTGTTATTCAAACACTCTCAAGCAAAGATATTTATCACATATTAAAAATTTTATTTGTAAAGTATCTGATACTTAATTTTTAAAAAAACTACAGCCGCGCCTAAACTCATTGCAATTCAGGTAACTAATACACTAAAAATGTAGATAAGTATTCCTAAGTTATAGTGAACCTTCTACAATATAATATGTATACGAGATTTTGATTATGAATTTATCTCATGGGTTAACCGCCACTGCGAAGAACTTCCCTTACCTACCTGCTTTAGAATGGGAGAAAGGAAGTCTTACATACTCGCAGCTTGAAAATCAAGTTAGCGAGCTGGCCCACTCACTACAAAATTACCATGGACTTTCTAAAGGGGCGAAAGTGGCACTTGCGATGGAAAATTGTCCTGAATTTATAGTAGTACTTTTTGCTATTTGGAGGGCTGGCATGACTGCTATACCTTTAAACGCAAAATTACATCCAAAAGAATTTACCTGGATATTTAAAAATTCACGGATAGATCTAATTTTTGCTTCACCTGGGGTCGCTCAAAAACTCGACTACAATAAAATTATAATATGCGTTGGTAGTAAGGATTATAGAAACCACTTTACAGGCAAAAAGTTGTCTACTGTGCATACAAATCGCCATGATCCTGCCTGGATTTTTTATACCTCTGGAACAACAGGAAATCCAAAGGGAGCGATACTCTCGCACCAAAACCTTTTATTTATGAGCTTCGCATACTTCGCAGATGTGGGGACGATTACAGAAAATGACACAAGGCTGCATAGTGCACCTATGTCCCATGGATCTGGGCTCTATGCGATACCATTTATACTAAAGGGAGCTAAAAATATTATACCTCCAAATGGTTTTGACCCAGATTATGTAATGGATATTTTATCAACTAAACAGAATATATCGTTTTTTTCGGCCCCCACAATGATTAAACTTTTGATTGGATGTAATAATGCTGGTGGAGATGTCTCAGGCCTAAAAACTATTTGTTACGGCGGTGGACCGATGTATTTATCAGATTGCAAGGAAGCTCTGCAAATATTTGGCCCAAGACTTTATCAACTTTATGGTCAAGGTGAAGCTCCAATGACTATAAGTAACGTAACCAAAAAAATGCATGCTTCTTCAGATTGCAAAAACTACGAGCAAATCCTTTCCTCCGTTGGAGTCGCCAGAACAGGAGTGGAAATAGCAATATTTTCCTCAGAGGGAACAGAACTTCCTACAGGAAGCATTGGAGAAATTGTTACCCGCTCAGCATGCGTAATGTCAGGCTATTTAAACGACAAGACCGCAACCAGCGAAGCAATAAAAAATGGTTGGTTACATACAGGTGATATAGGATCAATGGACAAGTCTGGAGTTTTAACATTAAAGGATAGATCAAAAGATATGATAATATCAGGTGGAATGAATATTTATCCACGTGAAATTGAAGACCTTTTAATCAATTTGACAACAGTTACAGAAGTGGCCGTTGTTGGTACTGCAAATGAAAAATGGGGCGAAGAAGTCGTTGCCTTTGTAGTTGGACACGCAACTCAAAGAGAACTAGACAGTCATTGTTTGAACCATCTCGCACGGTTCAAACGACCAAAAAGATATATATTTTTAGACTCTTTACCCAAAAATAATTATGGTAAAATCCTGAAGAAAAATTTACGCGTTCAGCTTTTGAGGAGAACTTTCGATTGAAAGGTTTATCTGTCGTTGGAATTGGATCAACAACGTTTGGCAAACATAAAACGACGACTATCATCGAGTTGGCCAAACAAGCGGCTGAAAAGGCAATCTTTGACGCGGGAATAGATAGAGAACAAATAGGCACACTATATATTGGAAATTTTATTTCTGGACCTTTAAATGGCCAAGAAGTGTTAGCAGGTATTATAGCGGACTCACTTGGACTTGGGGAAATCTCTGCTACAAAAGTTGAAGGAGCTTGTGCCTCTGGTGGAATAGCATTTCGACACGCATGTATGGCAGTAGCGTCAGGATTAACTGAATATTCGCTTGCAATAGGTGTTGAAAAAATGGCCCACGCAAGCGGAAAAGAAGTTACTAGCGCGCTTAACTTTGCAATGGACAAAGATACCGATGGCAAAGCGGGACTAACATTTCCTAGTCTTTATGGAATGGCGTGGAATTCGCACTCGAAAAAATATGGAACAACAAGATCTCAAGTTTCAGCTGTGGTTAAAAAGAATAAATGTGCTGGGCTAAAGAACCCTCTTGCACAGATGGGACTTAATTTAACAGAAAACGAAATTTTTAATTCACGATTAATAGCGTCACCAATAAGACTATTTGATTGTTGTCCAGTTTCTGATGGAGCCGCTGCAGCTATAATAACAACCAATAAAAATGCTAAGCACGCTACAAATCCAATTTCAGTCCTTGCATCTGTGCAAACCTCAGGGACGCCTCGTATATCTAGCAGTAATGATCTAGCCTCTTTTGCAGCTACCATATCGGCAAGTAATCAGGCTTTCCAATTGGCAGGTATATCAAGAAAAGACATCTCTTTGGTAGAATTACATGATTGTTTTTCCATAGCTGAAATAATTGACATTGAGGATTTAGGCCTAATAAAGCGCGGTGATGCTGGGCCTTGGACTACTGAGGGCAGAACTAATATAAATGGAGATCTTCCAATCAACCCATCAGGCGGCCTCATCAGTAAGGGCCATCCAGTTGGAGCGACTGGTGTTGGACAAATCTATGAAGTTTGTAAACAATTACGTGGAGACCATCCAAACCAGGTACCTGATGCAAAAATTGGGTTAACGCATAATTTAGGAGGATGCGGTATAGCTTGCGCCATCAGCATTTTAGCTAACCCAAACGCATGAAACAAAATAGTTATTAAGAACTATCAATTGCAAAAAAAGAAAAGAATATGCAAGCATTTTAAATATTGAATTGAGCAAACAATTAGCTTCGTATCAAAAAACCTATTTTTACTTATTGTACGGGACAATTCGAGAACAAAATTTAGCAGATTTCTTTTAAGCAGTATTGATAGAGATAAGAAATTATAAACGATGATCAAAGCTCAAAATACAGACAAGTGAAGGCTGCTTTAGAAAAAGATATGAATTTGACTGGTTTTTAAAACGGACCAAGTTTTTTCAAGAAATGGAGACATAAATGTCAAATATTACCGTGAATAAGGACGATGGCGTTTGGCTGTTAACTATTAACCGTCCAAGTAAAATGAATTCTCTAGATTTTTCCACTCACTACGAAATGGTCGAGATTTGGACAGAGTTCAATAAAGACCCTTCCGCCAAAGCCGGCGTCATAACAGGGGCTGGAGACGATGCATTTTGTGCCGGCGCTGATCTGAAAACTTATACAATGAATTTCGCCACTCGGCAGCCACATGAATTTAGGGATGAATTTGTGGACGGTTTTGGCTTAGGAGGGATTACTCGAGGTTTGGAAATCGACAAACCTTTGATTGCAGCAATTAATGGTTATGCAGTCTCAGGCGGTCTCGAAATTGCTTTAGCTTGCGACATGCGGTTTTGCTCCGAAAATGCAAAGTTTGGCCTCCAGGATGTAAAATGGGGATTTCACGCATGCGATGGTGCGCTAGTGCGTTTACCATATATAGTAGGCATGGGGGCGACAATGGAACTTGTGCTAAGTGGAGATCTAATTACTGCAGAGCAAGCTTATAGAATTCAACTGGTTAATAAAGTTATTCCCCAAAATAAATTACTGTCTGAAACAATGGACTACGCAAAAAAGTTGGCCACGCGAAGCCCTTTAGCAATTAGATATGCAAAACAAACAATACGCAGGACACTCAAAATGTCGCTTGATGAAGCTTTAAAACAGGAAGTTCGTTCATTTTATGACTTAGGAAAAAGTGAAGACCTTGTTGAAGGCACAAACGCATTTAACGAGAAACGAGATGCCAAATTTCAAGGAAAATAAATAAACTGTAGAAGTATAAATTTCAAATAATTTTTTTATTAGGAATTTGAGATTTGATTATTTTTTGTTCTTCTAACATTATTTCCCTCATACGAAATTTTTGAGGTTTTCCAGTGATAGTCAGTGGAACCTCTTTAACAAACCTTATTTCTGAAGGGATTTTATAGTATGCTAAATTTCGGTTACAGAGTTGCTTTAAACCTTCAGCCGAAACCGTTGAATTTGGTTCCTTAATGACCCAAGCTATCAAAACCTCTCCAAACTTTGGATCTGGAAAACCAAAAACATGCGCTTCTAAAACTCCTAACTGTTCAGTTAAAAAATTCTCAACTTCAGCAGGGTAAATGTTTTCTCCACCCCGAATGACCATATCTTTTTTTCGTCCCACTATCCGGCATAACCCATCGATATCAATAGAGGCAAAATCACCCGATTTCATCCAATTGTCATGTATGGAATTTTTATTGGCTTCAGGATCATCCCAATATCCTTTCATAACAAGATAGCCTTTTACCCAAAGTTCTCCCGTCTCTCCCACAGGAACAGTAGCACCATTATCATCCACTATTTTAACCTCGCAGTGGGGTTGAATTCGACCTACTGTGCTCACTCTTACATCAACGGAGTCGCTGACATCTGATTGAAAGGAAACTGGACTAGTTTCAGTCATTCCATAAGCGATTGTAATTTCAGAACAACCTAAGTCTTTGAGTACCCTTCGCATCAACGGTTCAGGACACTGTGATCCCGCCATTATCCCCGTTCTGAGAGATTTTACTCTCTCTCCTTTAAATTTATGCGAGTCAAGTATAGCTGAAAACATTGTTGGCACGCCATGAACAGCAGTACAATTTTCTTTCCTTAGGACAGCTAAGGTCATTTCGGGATCAAAACTCTCACCGGGGAAAACCATCGTCGCGCCAACCGAGAAACACGCTAAGACACCCATAACCATTCCAAAACAGTGATAAAGTGGCACCGGAATACAAAGCCTATCGCCACAAGTTAGGTTCATTGATTTTGCGCAAAAGACTGCGTTATTAATAATATTTTTATGGGAGAGTGTGGCTCCCTTGGGCGCTCCTGTAGTTCCTGAGGTGAATTGAATGTTAATTGCGTCATTAGCTATTAAGCTTTTAGATATTAAATCCAGTCTAGAATGGTAACACGACGATGATTTTTGACAAACTTCTTCAAAAGAATATGCACCAGGAATAGGGTGTGCCGACATTTGTATTAAAGTTTTTAACGATGGCAATTTTTCTGACTTCAATGAGCCTGGGCGCTGACCAGAAAATTCAGGCACTAGTTCACTGAGCATCGTGGCGTAGGATGATGTTTTAAATTGTGTCGCGAATACGAGTGCTTTTAATTCAACTTTATTGATGCAATATTTCAACTCCAAGCTTTTAAAGGCTGGATTGACATTCACAAGTATAATTCCAAGTCTTGCAGTTGCTATCTGAGCAATAACCCACTCGGGCCTATTAGGTGACCAAATACCAACCCTATCACCTTTGTAAAGGCCCAAAGAAAGCAGTCCTGAAGCAAAATCATCAGATTTTTGCAATAGTTCAGAGTAGGTCCAGCGTACGGAAAATTGCGGAAAGACTATCGCCTCTTTGTTCGGATATTTATCGAGTGTAGTTGCAAAAAATTCTGGCAATGGCATTTTAAAAAGAGAACTAACATTAGGACCCCGGACATAACTTAAGCCATCTATTGGTCTTATCTGAGACATCAGAAATTTTCGATCAATTTACATTTCTTTCCATTTGAAATTTGCTTCAAACACTCCAGCTGCGCGATATATTGAGCTTTCATCATACCTTCTTCCTACTAGCATCATCCCAACAGGAAGACCATCTGACATTCCACAGGGAACCGACATTGCTGGATGTCCTGAGACGTCATAAGGTGCTGTATTAACGAGCATTTCAAACGCTCTCTGACACCAAACTTCAAGACCTTCTGACCTGTCGGGAATTCGGGTCGCCTTCATTGGTAAGGTAGGCATTAAAAGCAAGTCATAAGTTGTTAACACTTTATTTATTTCAGCTTTTAACTGTCTCGATAGATTTTGCGCCTTAGAATAATAATGTCCACGATGATGTTTTAGGAAATACTCACCTACAAACATAGAGATCTTTAATGTATCGGATAATTCGTCAGCGCGGTGTCTCCAGTTGGCGTGATAATCTAATAATGAAGTCGTATGGAGCCCTTCCCAGCCTGTTCCCATGCCGTTCCCATGCATCATTTGGTTGGTTAACCCTTCTAGAGCTATCGGTGTCCATATTGCACTTCCCTTTAGATGCCAAGGCATCGATATTTGATCAACAGTAGCCCCAAATTGCGAAAATACTTTAGCAGCCGCCATAACCTTTAAATCAACATCCGCTTCTGAGCTCTCATGTCCAAAGCCTTCTTTCACTATACCGATCTTTAAGCCAGAAACACCGGCATTAACTGCCCGAGTATAACTATCTGTTTTAACGTCATACTGCCGAGGATCTAAACCATCCGAACCAGCTATCACCTCCAACATTAGTGCATTATCCATAACTGTTTGAGTCATGGGCCCAGCATGGTCTATGGTCGTTTCGATTGGCATTATTCCTGAGTAAGGAACCAAACCATGGCTAGGTTTCAATCCGTAGCATCCAGAAAATGACGCTGGTATTCGAATTGACCCGCCTTGGTCTCCCCCAATAGCCATATCAACCATACCGCCACCAACTAAAGCTCCAGAGCCAGAGGAAGAACCTCCAGCCGAGTAGCCGTGCCTATATGGATTATGAACTGCCCCCGTGGAATTAGTATGACTACCACCTGAAAGACAAAAATGTTCGCTATGAGCTTTACCAACTATTGTCGCGCCGGCGTCAAGAAGTCGTGTCACCACGGTAGCATCAATATCTGGTGTGTAGCCTTTCAAAGTGGATGAACCGTTCATCATGGGCACACCTGCAAGACATACGTTGTCCTTCAACGCCACTGTTTTACCAGTTAAGAGCCCACTTGGGGCACCTCTGACTTCAGCTTTAATATACCAGGCATTCAGAGGATTCTCTTCTTCTGATGGTCTATTGCCACTAGTCCGGGGATATAGAACTGGAGGTAAATAATCAGGTAGTGAATCAACTACATCATAGGCGTCTAAGGTACCCTGCATAGTGTTCAAAAATTCTTGAATTTGTTCATTGGACAAATTCATGCCCAATTCAGATACGATTTCTTTTAATTGATTAAACGTTGGTCTCTGAACAGTCATTTTTCCAATCCTATTGCTAAGCCTAGAGGGCCGGTAAATGTTTTCATCAAGTATGTCTTCAGAATCTACTAGAGAATTTAATTCAGCAGTACCAAGCTTAATGCTTGGCTTTTCAGATGACGTTTTTACCTGAGATTTTGAGCTCCCAAACCCGGAAAAGGATTTGAGAATTAGTTGGTTTTTGCCATTTTTTAGATCAATATCATTTACAAAAGTACCTTTTTCCATTACTTTTATACGCTGAGAAAGCTCAGTGATAAATTCGATATTTTGTTCAACTAAAATTACTGTAAGGCCTTTCCTTCTATTTAGATCTAATAAAATCTCCCCAATTTCATCAACTATCGATGGCTGAATACCCTCTGTGGGTTCATCTAGAAGAATAAGATCTGGCATTGATATAAGGCAACGTGCCAATGCAAGTATCTGTTGTTCTCCACCCGACAGAGTACCACCAGATCGATCCAAAAGACCTTCCAGTCTAGGGAAATCCAATACTATATTTCTGACTGCATCTTCTTCATCAAGACCATGACCGACAACGCCCATCCTCAGGTTATCAAGAACACTTAGATTAGAAAATATTCCACGACCCTGAGGAACATAGCCCATCCCATATTGTGCCCTAAGACCCGGCTTATTTCGCGTCACATCTTGACCCGAATAAAGCACTGTGCCCGCTGAAGCTGATAAGATACCCATTAACGTCTTCAACAGGGTAGATTTGCCCATTCCGTTATTGCCAAGAACTCCCAGTACTTCTTTTTCAGCGATTTGAAATTCAATACCGTGAAGTACCGGCACCTTTCCATAGCCCGAAGACAGACCTTTAACTTCGAGTAACACACTCATGACTTATGCCCTAAATATATTTCCCTTGCTTTAGGATCAGCAGAAATAATGTCCATCGTATCTTCCATCAAAATTTCACCCTGATGAAATAATGTAACTTTATCGCTAATTGCACGAATGAAATTCATATCGTGTTCCACTACAATCAAAGCTGAGGTTGTATTTATTTCTTTAATAAGTTCTGCAGTTTTTTGAGTTTCATCATCAGTCATGCCTGCGGCTGGCTCATCTAGTAAAACTAACCAGGGCTCTGCCACAATTACCATCCCAAGCTCAACCATTTGGCGTTGGCCGTGCGCAAGGCTTCCAACGACGGACCTACTTATTTCGCCTAATTCCAAACGCTCTACAGTCTCTTTTGTCAGTATGTTAGCCCTCTTATCATCGTGCCAGCGTCGAGCAGAAAGCCAGAGGTTCTCTTTAGTGGAAAGCCCATCAAAAAGGTTCGGTACCTGTGTCTTTATACCAACACCCAGGCCCGCAATATCGTGGGATTCCCGACCGGTCATAGGTATATCACGAATGACAACATCACCTGAAGAGGGAGACAATTGCCCAGTTAGACATTTAAAGAATGTGGATTTGCCAGCTCCGTTTGGTCCAATCAAACACCGGAGTTCCTTTTCCTGAAGTTCAAAATTTACGTTTTCAACTGCTCGAACTCCACCAAAGTGCATCGACAAATTTCTTGTTTCAAGGACTATTTCTCGTCTCGACATTCCAAAAACTTCCTATCCCACAGAACGATGTTTGCGCATTTTCAAACGGCGTTCCTTTAATTTGGAAAATTTCTTAACGCGCCGCAGGTCAAACCATTTGGCGATCGACGGTATAACGCCACTGGGAACCAGTAGGACAAAGATAACCAGAATTCCACCAAGTACCAGATTAGTATTCATAAGCTGTTGACTACCAAGTGAGGCAGTCAAAAAGTAAAGTACAAAGGTCGCCAAAATAGGACCAATCAGAGTTCCCCGTCCACCAACTATCACCCAAATTATGGCAAGCGCAGATTGCCCCAAACTAAAAACGTCAGGCGTAACCCGAGTGACACCAACACAGAAAAATACTCCACCTAAACCAGCTATACCTGCGCTTACAGCAAAAATTCCCAGCTTATAGAGGCGCGTGTCATATCCCAGTAAAGAAGTTCTTAACTCGTTTTCTCGTATTGACACACATACCCTGCCAAATTTGGTTGTCACCAACCAGCCTGCAAACACATATGCCAAAATCAGTGCGCCCATAGAGACATAAAAAGTTTGCAACGGGAAAAGCATCGCCTCCGAATTACCTGGTACGTTAAGAGGCGGTGAACCAGTTCCATTAAATCCTCCCAGCAAAGCAGAGCCAATCTTATATTCTGGACCAGATGTACGGCGCATCAAAGAATATAAGATCAAAGATACAGTCAAAGTTATAACAGCAAGGTAGACGTCTGATAACTTCCCATAAAATACAAAGTATCCAAGGAGCGTAGCAAAAGTAGCGGCGGCAAGCATAGCTATTAATATAGCCCCAGTAGAGCCACCTATATTTACGGCAGCAACAGAATAAGCATAGGCACCGATTCCAAAAAATGCGCTTTGTCCAAAACATAAAACACCGCCAAAGCCCCACACTAGAGCCAGACTAAGCGCCAAGATCGAAAGACCAATTACTTGTGTCAACGTAATGATTGTGAAAAACTGGAAGATGCTTGGCGCCAGTAATGTAAATAGTACTGCTATTGAAGCAACGACGAGAGTTCCTCTAAAACTGCCATAAAGTCGCATCATTGGCTCTTCCTAAAAAAGCGACCAGTTATGCCAGTGGGCATTAAACGCAATAGGATTATAGCAGTAAAAAGTAACGCAACTTCGCCAAATGTGGGCCCCGTAACATATGACATTACTCCGTTTACGCTACCCAGCAGTATAGAAGCAGAAGTAGTACCAGCTAGTATGGCCGAACCACCCGAAATAACAGTAATGAAAGCTTTTCCAATGTAAATCGCTCCTATGTTAGGCAATACTCCCGTCAAAGGAGCCAGCAGACCACCCGCAAGACCAGAAACTGCTGCTCCAAGTGAAAATGTAATCATGTAGATTTTTGAAGTGGATATTCCGAGGCATGAAGCCATATCAGAATTTTGCATGGTAGCTCTCGCGACCAAGCCAAGAGCTGTGAATTTTAAAGTGAGAAAGACAAAAAGTAATAAAACTATCACCACAAATATAAGAAATAGTTCATATCCAGATGAAGTGTAGTCTCCGATTGTGATTGTGCCCAGTGGCGGTGATATAACAGTAGATGTGGACGCTCCAAAAATTGATGTGATTATCCCAATAAAAAGCAGCGACAATCCCCACGTGGCAAGTAGCGTATCGATCATTCGTCCATACAGCCATTGGATCAAGCATCGCTCAACTATAAGACCAATCAACCCCACAACAAGTGGCGCAAGGATTAAAATAGAAAACCAGATATTTATTCCATTGTTGGTGGCAACTACAACCGTATAACCGCCGAGCATCAAAAACTCTCCATGCGCAAGATTAATGACACGCATCATGCCAAAAACAATAGCCAAGCCCAAACTAATTAATGCTAGGTTTGCCACCCCATATATTATTTGGAGCAGGAGTGAAAAATACAGATCCATTAAAAACTCCAGTGTATTCGGTCGGTATTTAAGAAGACACCGACCGAAATTGTTAATCTTAGATATCTATACCAGCTGCTTTCAAACCATTTTCAAATTTGAAAACACTCTGATCAGGGTTAGCAACTAAGTCGCAAACCATTAATGTATCTGTTGGAGGTTGACTCTGATAGGATTCCACTATGTTGAACGACTGATCCTTTAACTCCGCCAAATATACGTTTTGGTTCAGGTGATTGGTCTTTGGCTCAATATCCACACGACCAGATGGGCCGTCATATGCAATACCCGATCGAAGCGCTTCAATGACAGGCATCCTATCTGCCGTGCCGGCTGCTTTTACAGCTTCAGCCCAAATAAATGCCGCTTCATAAGAACGTGCTGCAAGCTCATTTAAAGCTGGTGCGCCATCACCCATACGCGCCTTAAAGCGTGCTACAAAATCTTTGTTCGCGACACTATCAATTTCCTCAAAATAGGAATACGCGCAGATCATTCCATCTCCCTCTTCCGCAGAAATAAGCTTATGCTCGTTTCCCACGCCAAAAGTCGTTGAGGCGACCGGCACTGATTTATTCATACCGGCAGCAGCATATTGACGATAGAACGAAACGTGTGCTCCACCAACCAGAGCGGACATCACCATATCTGCCTTTGAAGCCTGAATTTTCTTAATAGTTGGGCCAAAATTTGTCACATCAAGAGGAAAGAATTCGACTTCTACAGGATCTCCACCGTTATCTCTGACATATTTTTGGACCCATTCTGCAGTAATATGCCCATAGTTATAATCTGCGGCAACAATATATACTTTCTTACCCCATTTTTTCATTGCGTAAGGAACAAGCTTTTCCACAGTTTGCGCCGGTGTTGAACCAGTGCAGAAGTTGTTCATATCGCATACACCGCCTTCATAAAGAGTATTATAGAAATAAAGCGTCTCGTAGCGTGAAAGCGTTGGCCTAATCGCCTCGCGGCTCGCCGAAGTTATGCCAGCATGCACCACATCAGCTTTATCTCCAGCCGCAGCTTGTGTTGCAAACTGCGTATAAAATTGGATTGAGGATTGAGGATCATAAATTTTTAACTCAATTTCACGTCCAAGCAGTCCGCCGCTTTCATTCATTTCATCAATGGCCATCTTGGTCGCATCTACCATTGGCTTTCCATAAATATCTAAACCACCAGATTGGTCCAGTATAGAAACAAATTTAATGGGTCCGTGGCTACCAGCGAAAGCTTGGTTTATTAACGCTGGCGCCGCCAGTGTAGCCGTTGCCGTGGTACGTAAAAAATTTCTCCGATTCATACTCATTTTAATTTTCCTTCCTGTTGATAGATTATTATTTGTTTTCTTTATTGTCGTTGTTAATTTGATCATCCGGCTCTAGTGCAGCGGAAATTCCCTTAAGACCGTCGGATATATTTAACCCGACCTCCTCACCAATTTTTTTGACTGCTGGTAACTGCAGCGCAAGATCAAGCACACTGTCGACAACTTTGTTTACGCTTGAGTCCTGCGAACCTCCGCCACCTTCAACTCCACTAGACTTATTGAAACCCGTGATATTGTTTATACGAATTCCTTCTATCTTTTCTGTTGGCTTCATTAATTTCTCTACCACATCCGGCAAAACCTTAAGTTTTTGACTGTGGAGTTTCATGCTGATCAAGTCTTTACTCTGCAAATTCTCTGCCGAAATTAAAGCAGTCTGCCCTTCGGCTTTTGCTAGCATAAATTCTTTCTCCGCATCAGATTTGATCTTGCTCGCCTCTGCTTCTGCGCGCGCCACCGAGGTGACAGTATCCGTTTCAGACGAAACTCGTACACTATCAACTTCAGCCTGTTCTTCAGCTCTTATTATGGCAATAACTTTTTCTCTCAACGCAATTTCTTTATCACGTTTGGAGGAGACTTCTTCCACCGCCAAAGCTTCTCCTGCCTCAGCTTTTTTTACTTCAATTGATGAATTTATTTCATCTATACGCTTTTCAGATAATTTCACTGAATTTTCATATTTAGAGCTTTCAATCAAAAGATTTTTTTTCAGTTTTGCCTGGTCAACCTCTTGTTCTTTTGCGATTTCCGACTTCTTGGTTTCCGATTCGCGCTCAATTCGCGCTTCGTCACGTCGCCTTTCAGCTGTTGCTTGTTGTTCGGCAATATCAGCCTGATTAATAGCGCGTGTAGTTTCTATTGCTTTTTGTTGGCTTATTGTGGCCTCCTCCTCTTCCTGAGAGATAACCAACTTTCTTTTAGTTGCATCCAATGCAGTCTGACGAACCGAGACTTCTGCCTCTGCTTCTATCGCTGCCCTTTCTTTCTTATTGGTCGAAATAACTTCCGCCAACCTACGCATACCGAGTGCGTTGAATGCGTTATTTTCATCCAGAGCGTTGAATGGAGTTTGGTCTAACCGTGTGATTGCTACAGTTTCCAGCAATAACCCATTTTTCGCCAATTCTACAGAAAGTCTTGCTGACACCTCAGAGCTGTATTCGCCTCTTTTATCCTGTAAGCTGTCCATAGTATATTTTGCAGCCACGGTCATCAAGGCGTCTACAAGCTTACCTTCTAGGGTATCAGCCAGATCGGAAGTTCGAAAAGATTTTCCAGCTAGCGCCTGTGCCGCAGTTGCGACCCCATCGACTGAAGGATTTACCCTGACATAAAATTCAGCGCCCATATCAACACGCAGTCTATCAAAAGTAATTATAGACTTAGGACCTAACCGTGCAATTTCTAATTTGGACGTTTTCATATTTACTTCTGAGATCTTGTGCAAAAAGGGAACTGCTAGAAACCCACCCTCAATAATAACTTTTTGACCTCCAGCACCAGTTCTCACTAAAGCAACCTCTCGGCTCGCTTTTTTATAGTATCGGTTCAATAAAAAAATCGCTAAAACTATAACAATTAGAATAATAATGGCGGCAAACCAAACCATCTTATAACTCCCCAAAAGATGTTATCTTCGCAACCAAATTTAACCTAATAAAAACCAGCGGATAGGTAGTTGATTGCCAGGATAGCAATGTTAGTGCTAACATGGAGATGAAATTTGTCTGCCTTGTCAACTACTTTCATGAAACCTTGGCTGAAATTTTAATAAAATTCTAGATACCATTCAGTAACAAAAAGAACTTGGTAATAAGCATAATGAAAAAGATTTCAGAAGAACCGACAAGCATGCATAAGATCAGTTTCGTTTCTGGGAGCTTGCCCGCGATCGCTCAAATATGGGCGTCAGGTCGAAGACATGATGATGGATTGGAGTTCACTTACACCGCAGGAAGTGATTACTAAATTGAACTAGGCCATGATGCTTGGGTTAATGGGAATACCCCTGCAGCAGCATATGAGTTCCACGGTTTATGGGACGAGAATGACTAAAAGAAGGAATTCAATTTTTTGAAAATGCTCCTCGTTTGCAGCTGAATGACAATGGTTGGTCATTAACAAAACGACCAATTCCAATGTATTATTTTCAAGGCGAAATTGAAAAAATTAACCAATTAATTGAACAATACCTACATGCTGTATATGATTCTCTTAAACTGCTTGCCTTTTATGCTTTTAGCTAAAGATAAAGAATTGGTAAAAACGATTTTAAGTAGAGCTAAAAAAATAGGGCTTTCAAAAAAGTCTCTTGAAAGGGTGATCAGAGACCCCGATGATACAAGAGAGTTTATTTCCAAGTTATCGAGTATTGGTGGCATAAATTAGCCCGATTGTATTTTTGGGTTGCGAAGGTTGAATTAAGCTACCTTAACCGTTTTCCCATTTTATTAATATTAATCCAAAAACTTCCGAGCGGCGTAGAACGTTTATAGCCCAGTAGTAAAGCAAGGTAGAAAAGATATGAGTTGTACGTGTGGTCGTTCGCCAACCGGAAAATGTGTTGGATGGCATAAACTTTCAGAAGCAGATTACGAAATTAAAAAAAGTGCCTGGGAAGCAAAACAAGCAGCCAAAACCGAGGCCGCTTAAAGCAGTTTCCAAAGCCCAAACGGTTTAATCGCTATGTTATTTAGTTAAATTGAACGCTTTTAATACTCAGATTAAGACCTTTTCTTTGATAATTCTAAAAAAATCTTTTGATGGGTCTTTTGATAACGCATAAGCCTATATACATGGCGGAAATGGTTGTTATCTTAGTTTTAGCCTATCTGGGGGTAACAAAAAGTCACTCTTAAGATTGTTCGCAGGATTAAGAGCGTAAGGGACTTTACAACGTTTAAGTTGCAGACGGTAGAGCGGATTAAATCTTCGGGTTTTTGAATATAATGCCGGAGGCGTGAAGGAAAGTAGAATACAAACTTAATTGGTTTTTCGGAATTAGTTAACGAAGTACCAAACCTACTAGATCGCAGCGAATTTGGGGTAACCTTAATTCAAAGCAGTTTAGATGACGATTTGCTTTAAATGGGTGCTTCCAAAGTCTTCGGATCGAGGAGCACCCGATTTTCATTTGCGCAGCGCACGGGAATTTTTGTCGAATGTCGGATGTTCAAAACGAAAACTCTAATCAGATAATACTCTTGCTTCGTGCAGACATATCAAACGCTCGTCAGAGGCGTAAAATGATGCAGCGAAGAATACATAGAAACCTTTTGCAAAAGCACGAAGCACAAGCATTTTAAATGGCGCAACAAAACGCTTCAGAGACACTGAACGTTTAAAATATTTTTGTCACGTAGTGCTAAATTTCACTTGTAAATTTCTAGATCTATTATCAAAAGACAGTAGCTCAGTTCATTTACACTCCCTCACTATTACTAAGGCAACAGCACTTGTCGTATATCCTCAAGCCAGAGCGTTCTTTTCTAAGCACTTTTTTTCTTAGGCCAACCGGCCTTTATTCGTTTGTTGATATCTCCAACCAATGAGTTTTCAGCCACCACTTTACGGACAGATGGATCACTGATAACATTCTCATGAATAGTACTACCTTAAAGCCTGTACCGCATTGAGTGCCTGAAACTATGCATAGTGCAGCCATTGGGAACATATTGATGCAGCCACTTGTTTAAAGCAGCACTGGCAGAGTTAGGATTGGTAGAGAGGTCTTGTTGTATCTAGGAAAGGCATAAACACTGTCTGGATTGGCGTTTAGGATACGACGTGCAGCCCACAGAGAGGCTTCAAACAGTGGGACAACCAACTCAACACTGCTAGAGGTCTTTACGGCTCTCCAAGGATGAACCCTAACACGCACAAAAGGTATTTCAGTATCAAGGACTAAATCTGACTTTAACAGACCCGCGGCTTCGGCAAGACGAAGGCCAGTATCCGATACCAAGGTAACCAGCGACCGCATATCATCGTCTATGAAACGACATTGCTCCTGTACCTTCCTGATATCATTAATGGGTATTGGAAGACGCTTG
>JAQWKM010000190.1 GCA_029247845.1 Paracoccaceae bacterium
AAAAAAACACAGTTAAAAGGTAACTCTCTAGAGTTCATTTACAACGATTTATTAGCTATATGTGGGGTGAAAGCGATTGTTTTGGGATACGGTAAATATCTCATAACCGGTAGCAGTCACACCGATTGAATGCTCAAACTGCGCCGACAGCGATTTATCGCGGGTCACCGCTGTCCAGTCATCGGCCAAAACCTTTGTTTCAGGTCGGCCCAAATTAACCATCGGCTCAATCGTAAAAAACATACCTTCCTCAAGCACAGGCCCAGAGCCCGGGCGTCCATAGTGCAGCACGTTTGGAGGGGCGTGAAACACACGACCCAAACCATGTCCGCAGAAATCGCGTACCACCGACATGCGTTCACCCTCCACATAGCTTTGGATCGCATGCCCTATATCTCCAAATGCATTCCCGGGTTTGACAGCCTCGATTGCCTTAAAAAGAGAGTCATGCGTCACTTGGATCAATCGCTCAACTTTACGCGATAATGTCCCAGCAACATACATCCGCGATGTATCACCGTACCAACCATCCACAATCACTGTGACGTCAATATTCAAAATATCTCCGTCTTTTAGTTTTTTACTACTCGGAATTCCGTGGCAAACGACATGGTTAATACTGATGCAGCTTGCATGCTGATACCCACGATAGCCGATGGTGGCTGATGTTGCACCCGCATCTTTTACTTTGTCTTCAACAAATTTATCGAGAACTTCAGTCGTCTGACCAGGATAGACGAGTTCGCATATTTCATCAAGAATGTGTGATGCCAAAGCGCCCGCCCTATGCATACCAGCAAAGTCAGACTCGCCAAACAGTCTGATGCCATCTCTGTTGCGGCGGAAATTTTCACCTTGTTTGATCATGAAACACCTATTTATTCATTCGATATTTATCCAATCATAAAATGAATGACCAGTGTGTGCTAACACTTAAATGAGTAGCTTTTTATCAATTCTAATCGCATCGGGCGATAGATTACAAGAATATACCATAACCTCAATATCTTGCGGTTTAAACCCTCGGTAGGCTTTACCATAGGCTGGATCAATATCAGACGCGACGTCAAAGGCGGCACAGTCACTTCTTTGAACCAAAAAAAGCAAAACAGCGCGTTTGCCCAATTTTGCAATCTTTAATAAATCCCCAAGATGTTTTAGCCCGCGGTCGGTGACGCTGTCGGGAAACTCAGCAAGTCCAGATTGACGCATCAGCGTCACGCTTTTGACCTCAAGATAGGTTTCAGGCGCACTATCGATTGAACCAGTTAGAAGAAAATCAATTCTGCTATTTTCTCCATACTTAACTTCTGGAAGGCAGTTGTTGTATGTATCCAAGCCTTTGAGCTGTCTGGCAATCAAAGCTTCTTTGACAATTTTGTTCGCCGTACCGGTATTAATGCCGGTAAAGTGACCATTCTCATGATCAACTAACTGCCAGCCATATTTCAGCTTTTTGCGCGGATCATCATTTGGCTCAACCCAGATTTTTGTACCAGGTTGGCTAAGGCCAAGCATAGATCCAGGATTTGGACAATGGGCTGTTACCTGCAACCCGTCCTCCAATTCAATATCAGCCAGAAATCTTTTGTAACGCCGTATGAGACGAGCAGGAATCAGTGGGGTTTGAAAGCGCATGAAAACCCATTATACCCAAAAAAGAGGTTTTTAAAGGAATATGAATGTCCAATCCTACTGCGGCTATGCTTGTGATCGGTGATGAAATTCTATCTGGAAGAACTCGGGATTCAAATATGCATTACCTTGCTGGAGAGCTGACAAAAGTTGGCATCGATTTGAAAGAAGCCCGTTTTGTTGCCGACGATCATGAAACAATCATTGAGTCTGTCAGATCTCTGTCTGCAACATATGACCAAGTGTTCACATCGGGAGGTATTGGACCTACACATGATGACATAACAGCCGAAGCAGTTGCAGCGGCTTTTGAGACCCCCATCGACATACGCGCAGATGCGCGTGCAATTTTACAATCACATTATGATCGGCAAGGGGTTGAACTAAACGAGGCAAGATTGCGCATGTCCCGCATCCCGACAGGAGCCCATCTGATTGATAATCCAATTTCAGCAGCCCCGGGTTTCAGTCTGAAAAATGTGCATGTTATGGCGGGCGTTCCCATTATTTGCCAGGCTATGATTGCCAGTATATTGCCATCCTTAACAGGGGGAGCACCTCTTTTGAGCCAGACCCTAAGGCTCGAGCTCGGAGAGGGTGATATAGCAGAACCACTGAGCAATATTGCCAATTCATTTACTGACATTTCAATGGGGTCCTATCCATTTCAGAAAAATGGCAATTACGGTACTAATATTGTTCTGCGCGGCACTGATGAACATCGTATATCGCAAGCCAAGCAACAGTTAAGCGAATTATTAAATTTATGATTTCATCCCTCCACACCCTTTATGACGTGCTTCACCAAACATGGCCTGCGGCAAAACATATCTCACAGGATGGCTGGTGTCTGCGTCTAGGCACGGGGGGCGGCAAACGCGTTTGTGCAGCAACACTAGAGGAAACATTTGACAGTCAATCAATTGATGCCGCGGCGCAATGTATGCATGATTTCGGGCAACCCGCCCTTTTCATGGTGCGCGATGGTGAACATGACCTTGATGCAGCGCTCAACGGCCACGGATATGAGATTTGTGATCCATGTAATATCTATGCCGCACCCGTCGGCGAGCTGACAACACAAACGCCACCCCGTGTCAGCATGTTCAACATCTGGGAGCCTCTCGAAATTCAAAAGGACATCTGGCGCCAAGGGGGAATTGACGTAGCTCGGCTCGCGATCATGGAACGCGCCAAAGGGCCCAAGGTCAGCATCCTAATGCGATGGGACAATCACCCCGCAGGATCTGCATTTGTTGCTATGAGCAATAAGATTGCTATGGTGCATGTCTTAGAAATTCTGCCCCATCAAAGACGTAAAGGGGTTGAGATTTGGACGATGCGGCAAGCCGCACTTTGGGCTCAAAAGCAGGGCGCACACTCCATCAGCGCCATTTGTACGAAAGAAAACACTGGCGCCAACACGCTTTACTCTTCACTCGATATGCGACTTGTGGGAAGATACCACTACCGTATCAAAAAGGATAAAAGATGAATTCTTCGTCTAAAATCACAGCATTAGATTTACCTATGGTTAATCCACTTCCCGAAGAGACCCAAAAGTACTTTGATATCTGTCAGGACAAACTGGGCATGGTGCCAAATGTATTGCAAGCCTATGCATTTGATATTGCTAAATTGGACGCTTTCACCGGGATGTACAACGAACTTATGTTGGCAGGTAGTGGCCTTAGCAAATTGGACCGCGAAATGATCGCAGTCACAGTTTCCTCAATCAATAAATGCTTTTATTGCCTCACAGCACATGGCGCAGCAGTACGGCAGCTTTCGGGCGATCCTAAACTTGGTGAAATGATCGCAATGAACTACAAAGTTGCCCCACTTGAGAATAAACAGCGCACAATGCTCGAATTTGCTGAAAAAATAACCAAGGGTAGCGCAGATATCCAAGAAGCGGATCGTCAATGCCTAAGGGATGTTGGATTTTCAGATCGTGACATTTGGGACATTGCCAATGTTACCGGGTTTTTCAATATGACGAACCGCGTTTCAAGCGCAGTTGATATGCGACCCAATGATGAATATCACGCGCAAAATCGTTAACAATTTAAGCTGCTTTGCAGTCGTCTTAAGCCCCTTAGCAACTAGCGCTGAGACTTTCGCGCTGAGCCTGCCAAATACTATGGAAGAAATGTTTGTCCAAACAGTAGACCAAGAGATTTATCGAGCGCCAACAGGCCCTTGGTCGAAGGGACATATTAAATCCGTTGAGACTAATGGACGCATTATAAAACGCGCATGGCAGGCACTTGAGTCAACAGCCACTGTTAACCAGTTAGCTGAGCCAATTTTAGAGCAACTGAAAGCTGCAGGGTATCAAATCATATTTGACTGTCATGATCGCGCCTGCGGAGGCTTTGATTTTCGCTTTGCAACCGACGTCCTGCCCGCGCCATATATATACGTAAACCTGCAGGATTTCC
>JAQWKM010000173.1 GCA_029247845.1 Paracoccaceae bacterium
GAGATCTGCGCGCGCTCTTACGCCGTTATGAAGTGTTACAATGATAACCCAGAGGCTACCGCTACTACGATTGATGAAGAAGGTTGGCTACACACTAGAGACTTAAGTACAATGGACCCTCAAGGTTTTGTTCGGGTCACCAGTCGCGTCAAGGGTATGATCATCCGAGGTGGTGAAAACCATTTCCCAGCTGAGATCGAAGCTGCCATTATCACCCACCCGGACGTGGTTCAGGTTGCATTGGTCGGCCTACTGGATGAAAAATGGGGAGAGGTCATTGCCGCGTTTATCCTGTGCGAGATGGTAACAGACTTGACCGGTTTGCGCGATCATTGCAAAATTTTTTTGTCTGCCCAGAAAAAGCCGTCTGTATGGGTGCATTTGCCAAATTTCCCTCTAACTGGGTCTGGAAAGGTGCAAAAATTTGTTATTCGTGAAAGGTTTATCGCAGGCAACTATGGAGAGATTTTGTCATGACCGTGCGCATTGAAAAGGACGGCCCAGTCTGGACCGTGATCCATTCCCGACCTGAGGCGCGCAACGCTATGGATCCCAAAAGTGCTAAAGCTATATATGAAGCTTTTAAGGCGTTCGATACCGATGAGAACGCTAGAACTGCCATATTCTGGGGCGAAGGAGGGTCGTTCTGTGCCGGTTGGGATCTAAAGCATGCCGCATCACTTACCGGAGCGGAAGCATTGGACATGCACGATTTTCCAGATGAGGGCGAACCGCCGATGGCGGCAATGGGACCCAGCCGAATGGAGCTATCCAAGCCTGTGATCGCGGCAATTTCTGGGCCAGCCGTTGCTGGCGGCATGGAACTTGCGCTTTGGTGTGATATCCGAGTTATGGAAGAAACTGCCTACATGGGTGTATATTGTCGTCGCTGGGGCATCCCACTTATCGACGGAGGTACTGTACGTTTGCCGCGGCTCGTGGGTGAAGGTAGAGCTATGGACTTGGTTCTGACTGGCCGTCGTGTGGATGCGGATGAGTCCCTGAGGATTGGACTTTGCGAATATATAGTGCCTGAAGGTAAGGCACGGGCTAAGGCGGAAGCATTAGCCCATGACATTGCACGCTTCCCTCAAAGCTGCCTTTTGGCGGATCGAAAATCCGTTCGTGCTCAAAACGGGTTGGTGATGCGCACTGCCTTGCGCCAAGAATGGCTTATCAGCAAGCAGGAAGTCACAAAGGGAGTTAAAGGTGCTGCCCGTTTTGCTGAGGGAAAGGGGCGTGGAGGTGATTTTAAAAATGTATGATCTTGGTCTTCCTGCGTCTCATGCCTATTATTTGAATTTACAAAACGGTCCAGTCTTCACATTTTGAAAAAAGCAAAAAGAAAGTAAATCAATATGATAGATCTTTACACTTCTCCAACACCGAATGGGTGGAAGGCAGCCATGGCGCTGGAGGAATTACAACTAGAATATAATGTCAACTACATTGATCTTGCGGCGGGAGACCAACATTTGCCTGATTTTCTAGCGATGAATCCCAATGGGCGCATTCCGGTCATAGTCGATCATAATGCGGATGACTTAATTGTCTTTGATTCAAACGCTATTCTGTTTTATCTGGCAGAAAAGACCGGAAAGCTGTTACCCAAAGATGGAGCGGAGCGGCATGTTGTAATTCAATGGTTAATGTTTCAGGCCAGTGGGATTGGCCCGATGCAGGGCCAAGCTGTAGCATTTGAACGTTATTTTCCCGAAGATGTTCCTGCCGCTCGAAGCCGTTATCACAATGAGACACGGCGACTTTATGCGGTTTTAAACACTCAATTGGAACAGCGAAAATGGCTTGCAGTTGATTTCTCGATTGCCGATATTTCGAACTGGTCTTGGATACGCAGTCACCGATGGGCCCGTGTCCCAACTGAAGGCTTGCTGCATCTTGAACGCTGGATGGAGCAATTACGCGCACGGCCTGCCTGTGAGCGTGGTCTAAATATTCCTCCTACACCAGGTCGTGCGGACGCAGTCAAATCTCTTGGCAGTGCGATGACAACAACATGAGTAGCGATCAGCCAGACATTGCCATAAACGGAATGGCACACGTGATATTGACAGTCAGTCAGTTTGATAAAGCCCGCACATTTTATTCAGGCTTATTACCAAAATTTGGAATGACTTGCGTCCACGACGGGCCGGATTTTTGCTATCATGTTGGAGCACGTACCGCAATCGGTGTCCGCAAATGCGACCCCACATTCAAAGAAGAGCGTTTTCAGCAATACCGCGTTGGCCTTCATCATCTCTGCCTGCGCGCTCGATCTCGCGAGGATGTTAACAAAACAGCGACCCTGGCGTCTGGGCTTGGGGCAAAAATTGTGCGGGGTCCGGAGGAACGCGACTGGGCACAAGGTTACTACTATGTCTTGTTCGAAGATCCTGATGGGATACGTCTGGAGGTCAATTTTATTCCTGGCGCTGGTTTGTTCAACAAGGATGAAGTTTTCGGCTCTGGCGATGACTATGTTCGCGTAGATGGGCAGGACCTGACTAAGAAAAGCTAGTATCCAATTGCAGAGAAGCGATGAAAACCGACAAGAAATCAAAGGACAAGAGGATGCTTAATACTAACCCTATTAAAGGATTGTCTTACGTTATTGGCGATAAATCTGAGCCGCTGAGCGAACAAACTATCCCTGAGCTGCTCGCCAGAACAGCCTCAGCTTTTCCAGACCGGGAAGCAGTGGTTTTTCCGACGCAGGATATCCGTTGGACCTGGAGAGAATTTACGAGACAGGTCGACCGACTGGCAGGTGGCTTAATCAGCCTTGGTGTAAGGAAAGGTGAGCGGGTGGGCATTTGGTCCCCAAACCGTATCGAATGGATTATGACCCAGTTTGCGACAGCGCGGATTGGTGCGATCCTTGTTTGCATCAACCCAGCCTATCGCCCTTATGAACTTGAATTTGCTCTCAATAAGGTTGGCTGCAAGGTGCTTGTAACGGCGCGCAGCTTTAAATCCTCAGATTACATCAGCATGCTTCAGGGTCTCGCCCCCGAACTCTCAGCAACCGCGCCCGGCGACCTTCGTGCGGCGAAGGTGCCTGATCTACGCACGATAATTACCGCTAGCCACGAGAGACCGCCACAGGGGATGCTTTCTTTTAAAACCACCTTGGAACTTGGTGACGACGTCCGGGTGGCAGACCTTGACGCGATCACTGACACGCTGGACCAAAACGATCCTATCAATATCCAATTCACCTCAGGTACGACTGGCAGCCCAAAAGGTGCATGCCTCACGCATCGCAACATCGTAAATAATGCGCATTTCGTAACTTCACGAATGAACTTTACCGAGGAAGACCGTCTTTGCATTCCAGTGCCTTTTTATCATTGTTTTGGCATGGTCATGGGGACGCTTGGCTGTGTCACCAAAGGAGCGGCTATGATTGTCCCAGGCGAGGGATTTGATCCGTCAGATACACTTAACGCAATCTCCAATGAAAGTTGTACGGCTCTCTACGGTGTACCCACCATGTTTGCTGCAGAATTGGATCTTCCAGAGTTTTACAACTACGATCTCTCTTCACTGCGCACAGGCATTATGGCCGGGTCTCCCTGTCCAGCCAGCGTCATGCGGGCGGTCTTTGCAAAAATGAACATGACAGAGGTGACAATCTGTTATGGGATGACGGAAACATCTCCTGTTTCATTCCAGACTGCAGTGGACGCTCCAACTGAAAAACGAGTTTCAACGGTTGGTACAATCCACCCACATGTAGAGTGCAAAGTAGTGAACCAGGCAGGCGAAACTGTTGAAGTGGGACAGCAGGGAGAACTTTTGACACGTGGTTACTCCGTAATGCGCGAATACTGGAACGACCCGGAACGGACTGCCAATAGCATCAAGAAAGGCTGGATGCATACCGGTGATCTTGCTGTGCTTGATCAAGATGGGTATTGTGACATCACTGGCCGAGTAAAGGATATGATCATCAGGGGTGGTGAGAATATCTATCCTAAGGAAGTCGAGGAGTTCCTTTATACGCACCCTGATGTTGGGCAGGCGCAAGTCTTTGGCATCCCAGACACAACACTTGGTGAAGTAGTTTGCGCGTGGATCGTACCTAAGGAAGACTCAGACATTGATGTCGAAGCCCTGCGCAATTTCTGCAAAGGCCAGATTGCACATTACAAGGTGCCGCTTCATTTTAGACTAAAAGACGAGCTGCCTATGACAATCTCTGGCAAGCCCCAGAAATTCATTATGAGCGATGAGATGATAAAGGAACTGCAATGATTTGCTGTGCGTGGCTAAGTAGGCTTAGGGCTTCGGCTAGATCAACTTATTACAATATAAACTGTTCAACCGATAAGGAGACCCGAACATGACCAACGCAAAATGGTATTTTGATTTCATTTCGCCCTTTGCCTATTTGCAACTGGGCCGGTTTTTGCAATTACCCACTGATTTGGACGTGACCCCGGTTCCTGTGGTTTTTGGTGCCATACTTAAGCATTGGGGGCAGTTGGGACCCGCGGAAATCCCGCCTAAGCGGCGCTTTGTCTATCGGTTCTTTCAGTGGAATGCTGATCGATTGGGCATTCCCTTTGCGATACCGCCGTTGCATCCATTTAACCCTCTACCTGCGCTTCGGCTTTGCGTTGCTGCGGGGGGACAAATCGAACATACGCGCGCAGTGTTTGATATTATTTATGGTAAAGGTATTCAACCGGATGGACCCAACGGTGTCCAGGCAATCGCCGACGCACTAGGCATTTCTGACCCTGAAGCCGCGATGTCGGACACCTCGGTCAAGGACATCCTTCGCAGTAACACCGAAGCCGCAATTGCCGATGGTGCATTCGGCGTCCCCACCTTCGTTGTCGAAGGCGAGGTTTTCTGGGGAGGCGATGCTACAGATATGATGCTGAGTTTTCTGGACAATCCGTCTCTGTTCGAGACTGCCGAGATGAAACGCATATCCGATATGCCGATGGGTTTGACCCGCACCAGATGACAAATACATCCCCTATCATAGGGTCACCTATGCAACTTCGCCTGATGAAAAGGTCGCCCATATCGCTACTTTAAAATCAGTTATGAGTTTGCTGCATGATCTTGCTTAGACCCTTGGAGCTATAACTAAGAACTGGCAGCAGATAAGAGAGCATCTATTACATGATCCACCGCACAAATATTAAATAAAATATTTCAAAAAACTTTCTAATCAAAAAAAAATTGTTCTCATATGATTATCTAACGTTAAAATAACTCAGTAAAGTTTATCTCAATCTTCGCTCGATTTCTCTAGAGTATTTACCAGTTCTTGTAAACTTTTGAGCGTATCAGTCGCAATTTCAATTCGATTGGTAAGCGGCAGTCCACCTTTATTTTCAGCGAGACTTAAAACATCAAACATTTGCACTTTAATCCAAGAAAACTTGGCGGAAAGATGATGTTCTAATTTATTGCTTTTATTGTCATTGGCAAGTTTCTGGAAATCGCCCAGTAATTCACTAAATTCCTTCGTAGTCATATTCGTCCTCCAAAAGATGGTGGCGTTAGAAATATGAAGTATTAAACACGCTATGTATTATATCACAAAAACTCTGATCTTAATAAAACTTATAAATATTTTATTCCATAAGGTTATCTCTAATTAGAAAATTTTTCAGTTCCAAAGTGAATGTGTTCCCATTAAAAATTTCCTGCTTCATTCGCAATCCAGTAATAGATAAGGTAATCCGTCTGCTCAAGTATTTTTAAATTATGACTTTGGCGGCGGCGTTCTCTCAAAACAGGGAACTCCATCAGGTATCTGATGGAAAGGCTGTTTATCTATGCAATAGATTGCAGTTTGAGGGTTAAACCAAGAATGGTCGTCTAAAGTTCCAATTTTCAAAACTAACATGCCTGGCCGAGGTGGACTTTCAACACAGATATGGGTAGCGCAATTTCCACAAAAATAACGGGTTCTTGGGATATCTAAATCACCTCTTGCGAACGTTTTTAAATTACCTTGCGTTACACGAAAATTTTTCTCAAAAATTACGATAGAGGCGTTTGGTTCGCCACCCGAAAGATACCGACATTCTCGGCAATGACATAGAAGTTGAGAATGTATTGGGTCGTCAAACTCAAACTTAACATCTCCACAATAACATCTACCTGTATGGCTCATTTAACTTGTTCCACTTCTCTGAAAGGACACTGGGGTTATTATGACCTAAAATATTTTCTTGGTCATTAAGTTTGTCTCTATAATGAAGGTTTCTCTTTTTCACTCATCACTTCGTGTTGACTGTTTTCCTGAGTTGATTAATTTCTTTTAAAGAGACTTTGTCGATTTCATGCTGAAGAATTCGCTAGGTATTTTAGATGATACGTTTTGATTTTAGAAAAAATATTCAAAAATCTTTTTGTTTAGAATTGATTGGAGAGGTGTTTTGAAGACTTGCCACCCTCTGTCGCGGGATTAGCATGTCTCAAAGAGTTATTTCGAGCGCCTCTTCCAGACAAATGAATTAGGAACTTGCTTTTGTATTAAGAAGTGTAATTCGATTTTCTTTAACGCATCTAACACTTAACTAAGCAAGCAACAGATTGCATTTCATAATAAAGTAGATCACAATTACTCACCTTAGATGGAACTTCAATTAATGATTGAAAATTTCAAGTTTGTTTGTAGTCACCACCCAATTCAAAACAAAATAACATTACTATATATAGGATTTCGAGTTTCAATTTTCACATAGGTTACAATATTTTTCAGAATTGAAACGAAGATTTTCCTAGACGTTCGAAATGCGTTTTGTACCTCAGACGGTGCTTTGGCATAGTTGAAGAAAGCAAAATGAGACCTAAGCATTAAAACATTCACCAGTTTTAGGTGTTGCCTTTGTCAATGCCTTAGACTTTACAAAAATATTCTCTTAATTTTTCTGTAATAGATCGTGGTCAGTGAACCCTTAAATGGAAATATTACCGTTGGAAATCCATGAGTAAAAATATCCTAAAACCTGCATCTGATAGTTGAGTTTAAAATTGAGAAATCTAACCCTCCTAGTACATCAAATTTGCGTATTTCCGAGTATTTCATCGAGCAAGACAGTAGAAATTTATTCTCTAAATCAAATGTATGATTACAGTGTTTATTGCATCGATATCATAGAGCACAAATCAAAAGCGAGAATTAATAAAGGAAGTCAGGCGCACACCTATTACTCATAGCAAGGAAAGATCGCCGTTGATCAGGACTTTTACCCTGTAAAATTGACCAATAACGAATTCTTTTTACCTGCCTTTGATGTTTGTATGGATGCGGCATCATTTACTGCATCAGCAACTTTAAGGCTCAACAAATGCCAAGATTTAAAACTTCGAAAATTTAAATTGGATGACAAAGGCGGAATTCATCTGACGAAAAGTCTTTCATGGCAATTTTGCAGTGATACCCTTGAACCATTTCAAATGTGGGATATTCGAACGATCGAATAAAGTTAAACTTCCATGAAAAATCCAACATTTAATATTAAAACCATTGTTCCAGTGATACATAGTCTAGTTGGGTAAATGCGATGATCTATTTACATCAAAAGTCATAACATCATTGCCCTACGATCACAATTTCAACTACTTGCAGAATTATACGGGAGCGTAAAGGCATCTTGGTCCAAGTGAATCGTATCGACAAGTACAGCCAAGCTAATGGCAAATTATAATTGGCAAAATTCAAACAACGGCCGTCTTAATATTGCCCTTTCAGTCAGCCCAGAAATTAAACCCAGACAAGTAGGTATGAGGATCAGATCACTTGCGACAACAGTTATAAAGATTCGTGGCTGGCAAAAGTCACAAGTCTTTGTTTTTTTAGCTTTTAATTTCTTCGCAACAGTGTTTTAAGCTTTTGGCGCTATTACTACTTTAGACTTATTCTCAATTTGATTGGGCTCTTTGGAGATCTTATCACGGACATATTAACAAGCGATGCAAATCCCAACTTAGCTGCTTTTTTAGCTTCGTAGTTTTTCCGACCTTTTAAATTTATAATAAAGCCTTCAACTTTCTTTTCTTTTATTAACATAGTTTATTTAACTGCCTTAGCCGATAGTTTTTCCTTCAATTAAATCGGTCTCTTTTTCAATACTATATTTACGGTCCTTAAACATTTGTCCGTCTTGTACTCTATCCAAGTCCTTCAGAGAAAGTATAGGGTCGCCAGCACGTAAAAACGCTTTTTTATTCGCGCTCTGTACAGACTTGGGTTTCCCAGGCAAAGCTGCATAGTTTAGCCAAATCCGTAGTATTTTCGGCATTTTAACAAACTCTGACATAATGTCAGAATTCCTGCGGCGTTTACGTAATTTGTTTTCTTAAGTTCCTTCTCATAACTTTTACCCATTACTTATGATTAAAAATGTACTAATTTTTCTTACTTATTCTGGACAAGCTAAAGTAAGTTTTTCAAATCCAACCGACGCCAAGTTGCACCGATTGGATTATGCAAATTTTATAAGCAGTCAGTTATAGTCTTAGCCATTTTGCGGATCAGTTGAGTATATAATTCTGGGCCAGGCTCTAGTTTAAAACCTAACGGGTCAATTACACCAGTTTTAGCATCGGTTCCAGCTAGCACAGTATCAACAATTCCTGGATTGAACTGGGGTTCTGCAAGCACACAAGACACATTCTGATTTTTCACCCTTTTATGAATTTCAGCTACTCGAGACGGGCTCGGGTCAGAAGCATCACTTAGAGAAATTGCTCCCGCCGCGGGGAAATCAAAGCTGTTCTCGAAGTACTGATATGCATCGTGGAACACGACAAAACTTTTTCCCCTTACCGGATCCAGAATTCCATTTATCTCTGTAATCAGATCATCTATCTCTGATCGTCCAGCAGCAGCATTTCCAAAGTATGTTCCTGCATTTTCTGGGTCGGCTAATGACAATTCGGCAGCAATCAAATTCAACCAAGTTTTTGCGTTTTCGACTGAAAGCCATGCATGCGGATCGTGCGCACCGTGTCCGTGATCATCTTTTTTGTCATGGTCATCGTGATCGTCGTGATCATCTTTTTTGTCATGCTCCTCATGGTCATGTTCTTCAAAAAGAGCACCCTCTCTGAACTTAAGTAGCTTTGTTTCACTGGCTTCCAGAAGTGTTATTACTTTGGCATTTTGAGAGAGCGTTTCCACTGCATTTTCCATCCAGGGGGTTAGACCTTCACCCATCCAAAACACTAAAATTGCATCCTGCAACGCTTTAGCCTCGGAAGGACGCAGCCGATATTCGTGAGGTGAGGCACCAGGTTGGATAATGAGCTTTGGTGCCCCTACACCTGCCATTACGCGCGAGACTAGTGAATGTATCGGTGCTATATCAACCGCCACATTTGGCGTATCGGCCATAGCTGTGCTGCCTACCAAAGCGGCAACCACCGTCAGTGAAGCAAGTTTTCTGGACATTATTTTCTCCACGATATAGTATTACATAACGCTGTTTATATTATTATGTTATAATATTGCAATAGGAGACTTAGACTTGTCTGACGGAAAACCCATTTCGATTGCCTTTGAACAACATGATCATAACGCATGTTTGGGCAAAGCGATGCAAGCTGCGCAAGGCTATTGCGAAGAGCACAAGCTCCAACTCACTCCGGCGCGGCGCAAAGTTCTTGAATTACTTCTTCAGGAACACCGTGCGCTTGGAGCCTATACGATCCTCGATTTATTGCGAGAGGCAGGGTTTAATTCTCAGCCACCGGTCGCATATCGAGCCCTTGATTTCCTTGTTGAAAACGGCTTTGCACATAGAATAGAACGATTAAATGCTTTTGTGGCTTGCGCCCTCCCCGGCACAGAACATTCACCAGCCTTTATGATTTGCCGACAGTGTGAAACCGTGGCAGAAACACAATCGTCTGAGTCTAACTTCAACTTTTCAACGACCGCAGACTTTTCAGGTTTTAAAATCGAGCAAACCATTATTGAGGCCAAGGGTGTGTGTAATTCCTGTGCAGAAATAGAACAATTATGAACCTAATTTCTGTTAAAAACCTTGCTGTAAAGTACGGCGGCAATACGGTACTGCAAAAGGTTGACCTTGACATTGAACAGGGCGAGATTGTGACCGTCGTTGGTCCCAACGGTTCAGGAAAGACCAGTCTTTTGAAAGCCATCATTGGAGCGGTTGAGCCTGCCACAGGGCTTGTGACGCTCAAACCAGAATTGAAAATTGGTTATGTACCTCAGCGATTGAATTTTAATCCAACGCTACCGATCACTGTAGAACGCTTTATGCGGCTCACTGCCAAAGCCGAAACAAAATCTTGTATCACAGCTTTAGAGACAGCAGGAGTGCCGGAGCTACTTAAGGGGCAAATGTCGGAGCTCTCTGGTGGTCAATTTCAACGCGTTCTCCTTGCCAGCGCTTTACTAGGCTGTCCAGAAATCCTGCTTTTGGATGAGGCTACCCAAGGTCTTGATCA
Source organism: Paracoccaceae bacterium (assembly GCA_029247845.1). GTDB lineage: Bacteria > Pseudomonadota > Alphaproteobacteria > Rhodobacterales > Rhodobacteraceae > LFER01. The sequence goes on from JAQWKM010000173.1 coordinate 10,456, forward strand.
ACCAGGATCGGCAGCATTTTACCGCCAGATCGAGGCCGTACGACGTGACACAGGCTGTGCAGTTTTGATGATTAGCCATGACCTACACGTAGTAATGAGTGCTTCCGATCGCGTAATATGCCTTAATGGCCATGTATGTTGCGCTGGCACTCCAGCAGTTGTTGCCTCAACACCAGAGTATAAGGCTTTATTTGGAGATGGCACAGATGGGGCGCTGGCTTTATATCGGCACGATCATGACCATCACCATGATAATAGCGCAAAGATCCATGAGGTGGCTGATTAATGCTAGACGATTTCATGATGCGTGCTACGTTGGCAGGTATCGGAGTTTCATTAGCTGCGGCTCCATTAGGCTGTTTCGTAGTATGGCGCCGTATGGCCTATTTTGGAGATGCTACCGCGCATGCAGCGATCTTGGGCGTAGCTTTATCGTTGGCGCTGGATGTTTCAATTTTTGCAGGTGCACTATTAGTATCTCTCGTGATGGCGTGGACAGTGACGCAGCTTTCTGTGCGAGGCTACGCAATGGATACGCTTTTAGGTGTGTTAGCGCACTCTACACTGGCTGTTGGTTTGGTCGTTGTTTCATTCCTATCTGGCGTTCGAATTGATCTGATGGCGTATCTGTTTGGAGATATTCTTGCTGTTTCGCGCGCCGATCTTGCAATAATCTGGGCTGGTGCTGTGCTGGTGATTGCACTCATCTCATGGCGGTGGTCATCCCTTTTGATCACAACACTAAATGAGGAATTGGCTTATGCGAGCGGCCTAAACCCAAACCGCGAGAAGCTTATCCTCACTCTTGCATTGGGGATTACTGTTGCAGTTGCAATTAAAGTCGTCGGCGTCCTACTAATCGTAGCGATGTTGATCATACCTACTGCTGCAGCTCGCAGTCTGGCGCGCACACCAGAGGCAATGGCTTTCATGGGTGCTCTGATAGGTATTATTTCGACTGCAGCAGGCCTTAGGGCGGCTTACATTTTTGATACACCCACCGGCCCATCAATAGTATGCGTTGCCTCAGTCTTTTTTACAATCTTCAGCATTATAGTTCCAGTTAGAAATAAACGATTTTAGTCTCTCCATCAGAGGGTGAGGTGGATAAGGGTGGATAATTCCCCACTACATCATTTTACGGATAAAAACTATTCTGATGAAGTATTTAAAAGATTTGACCTGCAGTTATCATAGCCTATTTATAACGGCATTTATGTAACTAGCGCCTTGTCTTAGAATTACTTCAGAGAAGTAAAGTCTTTTCGCATCTATTGGCTCCTATTTCTGTTAAATGATTGCCTAAATTTTATGTATCAAAAACTTTGGTAACATGTGAAAATTCATCCATAATCATAAGATTTTTGTAAACCTCCTCACTCTCCTGATCGCTCCAGCATCTGGTAGTTAAGCTCATGTATTTATCTTTTAATTGCGCACTATCGTATGGATCCTGCCAATCACCGCGGTTAGTCTCGACTTCTGCCCGAAAGCTGGAACCATTTTTCATGGTAATGTTAACCAAGGCAGGCCTCAAGTCAGGCAACTTAGCTGACATATGGCTGTTTTCTTTCACCGTAGTTTTGGCTGCTAACGCCAATATCGCTGGATTACTCAGGGCAGAGCCTGTAAAGCTTAGGACCTTTGACGAACGGTTGACCAAAGTAGTGGCAATTGCAAAAGGAATAGAAAACCGGGCTGCAAGTGCGTTGTGTGGCTTTTGGTCATCTAGTTCCGCCGCAAGAAAATAGCTCTCTACAAGAATGCAGGAAATTTCTTCGGGATATCGAAGTTCTGAGTGTCGATCAATCAACATCCAAACAGCATCTAAGGCAGCGTGGTTATAGCGACAACATGCATGTAATTTGAAATAATTCCGGCTAACTTCAAATCGCTCTCCTATCTTATCTAAAGCGGCATCAACGTCGAAACAGGATGAAACGACTCCTCCAAATACAGAGCGCAATCCATCTTTTTCACCACTAAAACCTGCGATCAGCAATCCATATGCTATGTGAGCCATTTGATTAGCGACCCCGGTATACGCATTTCGAACCGTTCCACCTTCAACCATAGTTTTTCTGCTTGTCGCCAATGTTAGGCTCGATGCTATATTTATCAGTTCTGATAATTGTACTTCATCCAGCTGGTTAAGTGACCCTAGCGATGCAGCAGCGCCAACTACACCCCATGTCCCGTGAGGATGCATGTTAGGGTGAAGTGAAGTGGAAAGACCAACCCTAGCAGCGATGTCGTAACCTATGATGAATGATTTTAAAAAATCTTTTCCTGAAACTGGGTGAAGAGCATTTTCTGAAGCAGCAAGCAATGCTGGTAGGACATGCATGCCCGGATGCCCACGGGCGAATTGATGCCCCTCATCCATCTCTAATACTGTACCAGCAGTTCCATTTATCAAGCTTGCCGTCTGCGGGTCAGTTACCTTTGAGTTACCCAGTATTCGCGATTTTCCAGGAGAATTTATAGAATCCACAAATGCTAACATCTCGGGTTCAGCACTGCCCCCAATTATGGCACCAATGCAATCTGCAATGATTAACTTTGCCCTAAATATTATTTCGCTGGGAATGTGATCAAAGTTAGTTTGTCGAATAAACGCTGAAAAAACGTTGAGGTGTTCAGTCATCAGAGCAACCCAGATATTGAAATTAATAGATTCGCGCTATCGTCCTTGTTATTCTTTGGACATAAGAAATCTTTTACAGTTCTATATAGTCGTAAGAATGTACAAATACATAAAAAAAATCAACGGGAGTTTAAAATGAAAAAGATAAACGAGCTACTTTCTGGCTCACGGCGTCGGTTTATGGGACAAGCTTCGGCTTCATTTGCTTTAGCATCAACAGGGTTAGCAGTTCCACATATTGCACAGGCAGCAAGTGCAGTAAAAATTGGTTTAATTCATCCAGCAACTGGCTGGGCGGCTTTCCCAGCAGCACAACTGCGCTACGGTGCACAAATGGCTATTGCAGACATCAATGCAGCGGGTGGTATTAAGTCCATGGGCGGTGCGCCTGTAGAAGCTATTCTTGGGGATTCTCAAACAAAGCCTGAAATTGGCGCCGCTGAAGTTGAGAAAATGAATGAGGCCGGTGTCGATGCTATCCAAGGCTGTTACCAGTCTGCAGTTGGCCTCGCGGCTTCAGCGGCTGCAGCTAAATACAACATTCCATTTTCAATCGATGTAGGCGTGTCAGATAAATTGGTTCAGCGCGGACTACCAAACGTCTTTCGTATGGCTGACGGCTATGGGCGCATTGCAGCCGATGCTTCTGTTAATCTTGCAGAGATAAACAAGGCGGCAGGGTCTCCTGCGAAAACGGTTGCCATCGTGCATGAAGAGTCAGAATTTGGTACAGGAACGGCCAAGATGGTCACCAAAGCCCTTGCCAGCCATGGCTTGGACGTCATCGAAACGATCAAACACGCCAATCCAACACGTAACTTTGACAATATCGCCCTTCGGCTTAAAGCGGCAAAACCTGATATAATCATGCCAATTAACTACCCAGGCGAATATGTTTTGCTAGCGAAAACTTTGCGCCAACAGCGTGTTGACTTTATGGCTAGCTATTCTGTTCTTGGCGGTGGCTTTAACTTTAAGTTTGTTGAAGAAATGCCTCAAATTGCCGAGAACATGATCGATGTAAACCACTGGTATAACCCGAGCTCAAGTTCTGGTCAGGCAATGCGCAAGCGTACGGAGGCAGATGGCAAATACTTCACGTTTGAAGTATATTGTGCATATATGTCTGTCATGTTCCTTGCAGATGGGTTTGAGCGAGCAGGCACAACCGATAAAGAGGCAGTCAACGCTGCACTTTCAAGCTCAACACTTGAAGTTGATTTCATGCCATATGGACCAACTAAGATGTTGAATGGCCAAAATATGGGTTCACGCGCTGTGGCTATTCAAGCGCAGAAAGGAGATGTACAGATCATTGCACCATCTTCTTATGCATCTGCAAATGCTATATTCCCTCGGAGCTAATATAATACAAACACGGATTTCGTCAGTTTCAAATGTTATCTAAAGCTGACGAAATTTCTTATTTCATTATTTAGAAGAGTCAGAAAATGCTCTCAATAACGCTATCCTTGCTTCCAGCAGGTATTATAAACGGGCTCATGTTTGGGGCTATTTATGCTCTGGTTGCGCTTGGTCTAACATTAATCTACGGCGTGCTACATATTATTAACTTTGCCCATGGAGCTATGCTAATGCTGGCTCTTTATTCTGCATACTTTCTGTTCAAAGTCTTAAACATCGATCCATACGTCTCAATTCTCATTGTCACTCCGGCAAGCTATGTTTTTGGTTATACGATATATCGTTGGGGTATAGGCAAGTTATCAGGTGGCCGCGATCAAAATATTCTACTAATTACTTTAGGGCTGTCGATTATCTTGGAGAATTCAGCGCTCTTCTTCTTTACCGGAGACCAACAAACTATAAGTCTGCCGTACAGTTACGAATCCTTTGATCTTGGTTTTCTATACCTTTCGTACCCCAAATTGATCTCATTCGTAGCTTCTCTGATAATATGTGTCTTGCTATGGATGTTGATGACACTAACTGATCTGGGCAAAGCAATTCGAGCTGTTGCAAAAGAACGCGAGGGCGCTCGACTAGTTGGGATTGACGTTGAGCATGTCTTTGCTGTGACCTTTGGGATCGGTGTTGCTTGTTTGGGTGCGGCCGGCTGCATGTTGTTGCCAATTTTTTATGTTGATCCGTACACGGGCAATATCTTTGTCATTATCGCGTTCACGATTGTTGTACTGGGCGGCATGGGTAGCATTGTTGGCGCTTTATTGGGTGGTTTTATTATCGGGGTTACAGAATCAGTTGGAGGATTACTCTTAGGCGAAAGTCTCGGTCAAATTGGCATTTCCCTGATCTTTATCCTCATTCTAATCTTTAAACCGACTGGCATTTTTGGAAGCAAAGTATGAAATTGCCCTTTCGATCAAATATTTTCATAGCGCTTGGTTTGCTCACAGCAATGCTTGCACCGTTCGGTATCTCGAGCAAGTTTCAGCTTGATGTACTGACCTTGATCTTCTTTACTGCCTACCTTGGTCAATCTTGGAATATTCTGGGTGGTTACGCTGGGCAGTTTTCTTTTGGTGGCGTGATGTTCTTTGGGACAGGTGCATACACTTCCTCAATATTATTGAGTAGTTTTGGGTTACCCCCGATCATAGGAATTTTTGCCGCCATCTTCATGGGGGCACTGCTTGGATTAGTCGTAGGCTATCTTAGCTTTCGCTCAGGTTTACGGGGATCTTACTTTGCCCTTATCACACTTGCTTTTGCAGAATTATTGCGCGTATTGGCCAATTCGGTTGAGTTTACGGGCGGCGGTGTAGGTTTATTTTTAACCTACGCGCCTGGATTGTATAATCTGCAGTTTACTTCCCCGACTGGGTTCTATTACTTCTCGCTCATTCTATTGGTGATCTCACTTGCTATAGCAATATGGCTTGAGCGCTCTCGTTTTGGAGCACAGCTGGTTGCGATCCGAGAAAACGAAGATGCGGCAGAGGCCCTTGGCGTCGATACACTAAAATGCAAAATCTATGCAATTATGATAATGGGAGGTATGGGCGGTGCAGCAGGCACATTTTATGCCCAGAAGTACCTTTATATTGATCCACCAATTTCATATTCGATAGCGCTTTCTGTTGAAATGCTTTTGGTCACGATTGTTGGTGGCATGGGCACAGTTTTTGGACCGCTTATTGGCTCATTTGTTCTTCATACTGTGAATGAGATTGCCCGCCACTTTATCAGCACCCCTGGACTAAGCCTGATCGTTTACGGCTTTATTCTTATTGTGATCATCTCCTACCTACCAAATGGGCTCGTTGGGCTATTCCGCAAGACCCGAAAGAACAAGGAAAACGACGATGCTTGAGGTTAAAAGCGTTACAAAACGCTTTGGCGGGCTGGTTGCGGTATCAGATGTTGATCTTGATGTTGCGAAAGGTGAGATTGTCTCGCTCATCGGACCAAATGGTGCAGGAAAGACAACATTATTTGCGAGTATTGCTGGGTTTCTAAAGCCCGATGAGGGTGAAGTCATTCTAAATGGCAAATCAATAACCAATTTGAAGCCGCATAAAATTTGTAGGCAAGGTATGGTGAGAACGTTCCAGATCACCCAGCCTTTTGCGACTTTGAATACACTTGAGAACATCATGGTCGGTGCTTACGCAAACACGAGTAACAAATCTCTCGCAAAATCGAACGCTGAACGCGTTGCTGAAATTGTTGGCATGACCTCTCTTCTGTATCAAACAGCGGATGGATTAACGGTAGCTGCGCGAAAACGCCTTGAGCTAGCGCGCGCCTTAGCAACCAATCCTCAACTACTGCTGCTAGACGAAGTAATGGCAGGGCTAAACCCAACCGAAATTGACGAGATCGTAGACGTCATTCAAGGTATTCGTAACACCGGTGTGACGATTTTTTTGATCGAACATGTGATGAAGGCCGTGGTCAACCTTTCCGATCGAACCTATGTTTTGAACGACGGTAAATTGATTGCGCATGGCACGCCCAATTCTATCGCCTCTGATCCTGCCGTTATCGAAGCATACCTCGGGCATGGCGCTGCTGAAGCTATGGCGCGTGGAGGCAAAGCATGATTAAGATCAATGCATTATACGCTGGCTATGACTTGGTTAATGTCTTGCGGGATGTAAATATTGAAATTAGTGAAAGAGAAATTGTGGCTGTATTAGGCAGCAACGGAGTTGGAAAAACAACGCTAAACAATACCCTATCCGGTTTGATTAAACCAACCTCGGGTGAAATCTATTTTGAGGATGTACTCATTTCGGGCCGTGATCCAGTAGAGATTGTCGATATGGGTCTGATACATGTTCCAGAGGGACGAAAGCTTTTCCCAAATTTATCCGTCAAGGAAAACCTTGAGCTGGGCAGCTATCGCCGTGGCAAACCTAATCGCAGCAAAAATCTTGAACGCATTTTGGAAATTTTTCCTAAGCTTAGAGACCGTATCAGCCAAACGGCTGGAACACTTTCGGGCGGAGAGCAACAAATGGTTGCTATTGGTCGCGGTCTGATGAGCGAGCCACGTATTCTTTTGCTGGATGAACCTTCACTCGGACTTTCGCCATTACTTGTGGAGCAAATGTTTAATTTGATTAAACAGATCAATGAAGGCGGTTTATCCGTCATTCTAGTTGAACAGAATGTTATACAATCTCTATCAATCGCAGACCGGGCTTATGTTATTTCAGAAGGCACTGTGAGCCTCTCTGGATGCGCCAATGAGTTGCGTGAAAATAGCGATTTGAAAAAATCATATCTTGGCTTGTGATTATTGGGCAGTAAAGCCACCATCGGCAACGACGACCTGTCCAGTAACAAAAGACGACGCCTCGGAGAGTAAGAAAACAGCGAGGTTTGCGATCTCTTCGGCTGTGCCAAACCGTCCAAGAGGAATGTCCTTTCGTAATGCGTCTGACCTGTCTTTATTTGCCCGAGTTTCAGCCGTCATATCAGTTGCGACTGGCCCAGGGGCAATCGCATTTACCCGAATATTTTCGCTTGCAAGTTCAAGTGCCATAGATCTTGCCAATCCATTAATGGCTGATTTAGATGCTGCATAAGCGGCCGCGTTGCGATGCCCAACCAATCCAATCTGACTAGAAATCATGATAATAGAACCAGATGTGCCTTGTCGCAAATAAGGTACCGAATACCGAGCAAGGTTAAAACTAGCGTTCAAATTGACGTCAAGAATACGGTCCCAATCATTGGGTTTAGTGTCTTCGCTGGTAAGCAGTTTTATGATACCGGCTGAGGCAACAACCCCATTAAGACCACCGCAAATAGACGTCGCTTTATCAACCGCAGCCTGCAAAGCAGCGCTATCTGTAACATCCAGTTTAAAACGTCGCTCACTAGGGATGACGCCCTCCAAATTGCCGATCTGATCATCACTAAAAATAGTACCAGACACCATTGCTCCAAGGCTATGGGCAAGACGCGCCGTTGCAAGCCCGATCCCTGTTCCAGCACCGCTTATAAAGAGGCTTCTATTGACAAGTGTGATCATTGATGGCGTCCTTATACTAACCAAGATTTATCAATGTTTACATAGGCGCTTAAAGATATGAAGCAAATTTTAGTGATCGTCCCCTTCCCTATGTCAGATGAAAATCTGGATATGCGCAAACAGCAGCTTAACTCTGTTCAGCTTCCTGATGACATGGAATTCACCTTCCGTCCTGTAAAAGCTGGGCCAAAAAACTATGTCTCCGAAGCGGATATGGTCCTTGCCGATGTAACTATTCTAGAAGCGGGTTTGACCGCAGAAGTGGAAGGATTTGATGCTGTCTGTGTCGATACGATGAGCGATTCAGGTGTCGCCGCTTTACGTTCAACCCTCTCCATTCCTGTAGTTGGGCCGGGTCGTGCATCGATGCTGACGGCTATGATGCTTGGTCAGCGGTTTTCAATCGTCACGATGTGGCGCAAATGGTTTCATCTTTATGAGAAGACGGTAAAAGATCTTGGCCTGCAGGCACACTTAGCATCTGTGCGGTCAATTGATGTTGCTCCCGACAACCAAGCCCTGCTTGGCGGAAAGGAAAATGATATTTTTCCTTTGTTAGAAAAGTCAGCGCGCCAAGCTGTAGATGAAGACGGTGCAGATGTTATTCTTTTGGGCTCAACCACGATGCATCAGGCCCATGCCTATCTTTCCAGCGTTCTGGAAGTGCCAGTGATCAATCCTGGCCCACTGACGTATAAAATGGTTGAATCACTTCTTGGCTTAGGGCTTAGCCATAGCAGTGTGGCCTATCCAAAGTCGCCAGTACCACGCGATATGATGCTGCATGCAATGCTAAAGACTGCTGGGGATTTTGACCATTAAGACCGATTGGCATGGTCCAGTGTATTCTCGCCAGACATATAAACCCGAACTTCACTAAATTTATTGCCTTTGACGGTGAAGAAATTGCAGTTTGATTTATGAACGAGTTGATCATCAGGCAGTTGGTTCGTTACCTTGAAACGGACCGCTATTGTGTCGTTTTGGGTGTCTTCAACAAAGGAGAACTGATCATGGCGCACCCATTTATGATTTGACCAAAGACGGTGGAACATTCCGCTGATCGCATCATGACCAATTAATTTTATGCCATGTGTTTCAATAGAAAACACACACTCCTCAGAAAGCGTCCCAAGCAATAATGGCAAATCTTCGTCGTCAACGCCGCAAAAATACGCTATGACCATTGATTTAAGTTTAGTCTCTCTCAATTTTTAATACCTCTGCTTGCGCTAGGTCATTCCAAACCTCTTGATGGGTTATCTTACCATTGCTTATGCCAAACCGATCAATAAAACGAATGTTTTCAAAATGCCTTCCGTCCAGCCAAATGCCATGCAATGTTCCATAACAATAAACCGATGCATCTTGACCTTTAAATGCAGTCTCAATGCGTTCAAACGTTTTCGAAACGGATTGATAACGAGTTCTCGTCCACGCCACTAGATCAGACAAATCTGTAAAACATTGCCCATCTGGAAATATCATCTGTGCCCCGTCGGCAAGCCACTTCTGTGCATCATCAAGCCTTCGATCCTGCATCGAGATGAGGAACTTTTTTACAATCTCATCAGGCTGTAATGGAGCAGGAGCAGGCGTTTTTTGGCTTCGGCCTCGCATGTAATTTTCCGGTGCCACTTCTTTTATTGTCACAATCACAAATTCGGGTGATGCACCAATCGCAGAACATGCCGCATCAGTAAGACGTTCTGATACCAAACGGCGTGTATCTGCATCGTATCCTTCGATTAACGTGCATTCAATTAACGGCATTCTTCTCCTCCTCAAGTTTGAGACAACATCGTTCAAATATTATCAAATTACACTAATATCTGAGACTCATTAAGGCAAAAATATTTATAGTATTGCTGACTTTATATGATACGCTTTGCTCATGATTACACTGGCAAAAAAGCTACTTTCAGATGCTTCTGGAAAAGCAAACCTCGACATCGGGGATATTATTATTTGCAATGTCGACCTTGCCATGATTCATGACTCTGGCGGTCCACGAAGAGTAAAGCCTATTCTGGAACGTTTGAACCGTAATGTGTGGAATAAGGAGAAAATTGTTGTTGTCACCGACCATTACGTTCCTGTTGAAAGCGATGAAGCGCACGCGATTCAAGCTCTAACAAAAAAATGGGTAAAAGATAACGAAATTGACAATTTTTATGATGAACAAGGTATTTGTCACGTTGTATTGCCTGAACGCGGTCATCTGACCCCAGGCCTTTTTTGCGTTGGTGGAGACAGTCACTCACCCACTGGTGGGGCCTTTGGTGCCTATATGTTTGGCATTGGCGCCACTGAAATGGCTGGGGTACTGGCCACAGGATCCATTTGGATCAAAACGCCAGAAACCATCTTAATGTCATGGCAAAATCAATTGCGCAAATACGTCACTGCAAAAGACATGATGCTGGCGATGTGCCGAAAAATTGGGATGGGGGGTGGCCGGTATCAGGCCATCCAATTCGCGGGTGAAACTATCCGAAAATTGCCCATGCAAGAACGCATGACTTTATCAAACATGGCCGCTGAACTTGGTGCGCAGGCAGGTCTTATCGCCCCTGATGAGACAACGATTGCCTATGTTGAAGCCGCTGGTGGACAGGTGCCGAATAACTGGCGCGACTTTCAAATTGAAACAGCCGAAGACACAAACAACATCATGCAGTTTGACGCGGCAAATCTATCGCCACAAATTGCAGCGCCCCATTCACCTGAAAACGCAAATGACGCGGACGAATTTCAAAACACTGCCTTTGATGTTGCTTATATTGGTGCATGCACAGGGGCAAAGTATATCGACCTTCTCGCTGCTGCTGATGTATTAAAAGGCAGGCGTATCGCTAAGGGTGTTACATTGAAAGTTGCACCGGCTAGCTTGCGCGACCAACATCGCGCGGCAGAAGATGGCATTATGCAGATCCTTGAAGATGCTGGTGCTGAATTCTTGGCAAATTCATGTGGCATTTGTGCAGGCTATGGCGAAGACCGTCTTGCCGAGGGGCAAGTTTGTATTTCATCTACTGCCCGTAATTTCAAAGGCAGAATGGGGGCGCAGAGTTCGTCAGTTTATTTGGCTTCGCCATATACTGTCGCGGCATCTGCGGTCACAGGAATGCTTACCGACCCTAGACTGGTCATGGGGGAGTAACGCATGCCACGACTATGGAGGTTTGAAGGTACTATCGACACCGACGTTCTTGCCCCAGGGTTTTATATGAAATCCCCATTGCCTAAGCTTTCAAACCATTGCCTAGAGGCTGTTCGGCCCGATTTCGCTCGTACCGTAGAAAAGGGCGACGTTTTTTTAGCCAATGCCAATATGGGGGTTGGTTCATCACGAGAACAAGCCGCTGAAGTCTTGAAATATTTAGGCATATCAGCCGTCATCGCACCAAGCTTTGCAGGTATTTTCTATCGGAACGCAATCAACCTCGGTTTGCCAGTTTTTACCATTGATCAGACACTCATGAGTATGCCCGCCTTAGTAGACGGTGCTAACGTAGAGTTTCATTTTGACGTCGCAGAATTGAAAATTCTGGATGATGCAACCTGCATTAAACTGATCCCACTCCCCAATTTTCTCAAGGAGTTGATTTTAGATGGAGGATTAGTTCCACACCTTGAGAAACGCTTTCAACAGGAAGGATCGTCTTCATGAGCTTACGTGATTTACTATCCGAAGATGACTTGCTGGTGGCACCAGGTATTTATGATTCTCTATCTGGCCTAATTGCAACTCAGTCCGGGGCAAAAGCGGTCTACTTATCTGGTGCAAGTATTGCCTATACAAGATTTGGGCGGTCAGACATCGGGTTGGTCAGCGTTTCCGAAGTTAATGACACCATCGCAGCCATAACTGACCGCATTTGCACGCCCATCATTGTTGATGGAGATAATGGGTTCGGGAATGCTCTCAATGTCCAGCGTACCGTTCGAAGCTTTGAGCGATCGGGCGCGAATGCAATCCAACTTGAAGATCAATCTTTTCCAAAGAAATGCGGCCATCTAGATGGTAAAAAACTGATAAGCAAAAATGAAATGGTAGGCAAAATTCATGCTGCCCTAGACGCTCGGACTAACCAAAGCACACTGATCATTGCACGCACAGATGCCCGTGCCGTAGAGGGGTTTTCTCAGGCTATCGATCGGGCGCGAGCCTATAAAGAGGCCGGTGCAGATGTACTTTTTATAGAAGCGCCGCGATCAATGGATGAAATGCGCAAAATTTGCGCTGAATTTTCACATGAAATCCCATTACTGGCCAATATGGTTGAAGGCGGAAAGACCCCTAGCGCATCAGCCAAAGACTTAGATAATTTAGGATATAAAATCGTGATCTTCCCTGGCGGTGCAGTACGAGCGATCTCTCATCATATGCAAGGGTATTACAGCGGGTTACTGACAAATGGAAATAACGATAAATTTTCAGGTAAAATGCATGATTTTAGTGGCTTAAATGATCTCATTGGCACCAAAGATTTGATTGAGCTCGGCGCTAAATATGAAGATAAAGGAAACAAATAGTAATATCATGAGCAAGATTAAAATGGACCCCGTGACCCTTGCGATATTGAAGGGTAGACTTGAACAAATCGCAGATGAAATGGATGCAACACTCTTCCGTTCTGCCTTTAATCCGATTATCGCCGAAGCCCACGATGCCAGCCATGGAATTTATGATGCCATGACTGGTGATACGCTTGTTCAGGGCAAATCAGGCTTGCCAATTTTTGTTGGTGTGATGGCGTTTGCTGTAAAAGCGGTAATTGATAAAGTTGCGCGTGATGGCAGCCTCCAAGATGGGGATGTCTTCATTTTCAATGACCCATATGAAGGTGGCACACATTTATCTGATTTTAGATTGGTCAAGCCGATATATAGGAGTCATGAGGTATTTTGCTACCTTGCCTCAGTCGGTCACTGGCATGACGTTGGCGGAAATGTGCCAGGCAATTATAATCCTGAAGCAACTGAAAGTTTTCAAGAAGGGATGTTAATCCCACCAGTTAAACTTTTCTCGGCGGGTATTCTAAATAATGATATTGTTGATATATTATCCTCAAATTCACGTTTACCAAACTCGCTCTATGGCGACCTAAATGGGCAGATCAATGCCCTTGACCTAGGGCACCAGCGGCTTGATGACCTTCTCGATCATTATGGCGAAGAGAATATCAGAACTGCCCTCAACCTCTTGAAAGTTCGGGCTGAGAAAATGATGCGTGACCATTTGTCGGAATTGCCAGATGGAACGATTTCCGTTGAAGATTTTCTTGATAATGACGGAGTTAACGACAAGGAGCTTAAGCTAGCTGTCGACATGACAATTCGCGACCAAACGCTTATTTTTGATTTCAGTCGATCCAGCCCTGCCTGCGCAGGACCTGTAAATATTTCGAGATCAACGACTATCGCAGCAACCTATGTCGCACTTAAGCATATTTTTACCGATGTGCCGGCAAATGCCGGGGTCTTACAGCCAGTCGAATTCATCATTCCCGAAGAGAGCTTTTTAAGCGTCAAAGCTCCAAAACCTGTGGGCGGATATACTGAAACTATCCTGCGTTTAATCGATGTCTTGTTTCAAGCCTTTGAAAATATTGCGCCTGAACGGGTAAATGGCTGTGCTTATGGAACGATTAATGCACTTTCTATTGCCGGTCACCGCAAAAATGGCAGTCGTTGGGTCATGTTTTCATTCTTTGGCGGTGGTCATGGAGGTCACCCAGAAGGCGACGGCCTCAACCACGGCAATGCCCCGATTTCAACGGCGACAATCCCTCCACTAGAAATCCTAGAAGCGGCCTATCCTGTTGCCTTTACCCAATGGGCGCTAAGGCCTGACTCTGGCGGCTTAGGCAAACATCGTGGTGGTCTGGGCGCAATTTATGAAATTGAACTTTTAGAAGAGAGTGCAACCGCGTTTCTATTCGGTGAACGCGGCAAATTCGCGCCAGTAGGGGTCGTGGGCGGTGAAGCCGGAGCAATGAACAGATTTTATTATGACAGTGATGATGAGGATGCCGTAGACAAAAAGAAATCGCCTGCACTCGTATCAAAAATGACAGGTATAAAACTATTGAAAGGTCAAAGGGTTCGACTTGAAACCCCTGGAGGCGGCGGTTACGGCAATGCCAAAAACCGACCTCAAAAGCTTATAGATAATGATATAGACCAAGGCTATGTGTCGGGGAAACGTACATGAAGAAATCAATCGTAATTGGCGTTGATGTTGGTGGTACCTTTACTGACATAGTCTCCCTTGATGAAGAGGCCGGTGAAGTTCGTGTTGAAAAAGTTCCATCCACAAAAGGGGACCAATCCAGTGGTTTCTTAAGTGGTATTATGGCAGCAACCAACAATGATCTAAATTCGGTCTCAACCATCATCCATGGTACAACCGTGGCAACCAACGCTCTGCTTGAACGCAAAGGGGCAAAGGCAGGAATTATTACGACCCAGGGGTTTCGTGACGTTCTGGAAATGCGTCGCCGCGACCGCCCAACCACTTGGGGATTATGGGGACAATTTAAACCCGTCATTGACCGACAATGTCGCCTTGAAGTTCCAGAGCGAACATTGGCTGATGGCACCGTTGTAACGAATATTGACGCAGCGTCTATCAAAGTGGCTGCCAAGGATTTGATAGGCCAAGGCTGTTTGTCTGTTTGCCTATTTTTTATCAATGGCTATGCCAATAAAGAAAATGAATCAAAAGCTGCAAAAATTTTACGCCAAGTTTGGCCAAATGAATATGTCAGCGTTGCGACCGAAATATTGCCTGAAATTAGAGAATTTGAACGCTGTTCCACCGCTAGCCTGAACGCTTATCTTCAGCCAGTAGTAGCCAAATATCTAACCCGGCTTGAGACCAAAATTGCGAAAGAAAACGCAGACTCTGAAATCCTAATTGTACAATCTAACGGCGGTATTATGTCGGTTAGTACTGCAAAATCGTTACCGGTGCGTACAGCTCTTTCCGGCCCTGCTGCCGGCGTGGTGGCGGCACGACAAATTGCAAAAGCTGCTGGATTTGATAATGTCATCACCGGCGATATGGGTGGTACCTCCTTTGATGTATCCCTCGTGGCAGATGGTCAAAATATGCTTACTGCTCAGGCCAGTATTGATTTCGGCATGGTCATCAGAACGCCCATGATTGAAATGTCTACAATTGGGGCGGGAGGGGGCTCGATCGCTCATATCGATGAAACTGGGCTACTTGAAATTGGCCCTGACAGTGCCGGGTCAGATCCTGGGCCTGTTTGCTATGGCCTTGGCAATGACCGCCCTACGGTAACGGACGCCAATTTGGTTTTAGGACGTATTGATGCCCGTAAACCTATAGGTAATAAGTTGACGACGCTCGACCGAAACGCAGCGGCCGCAGCAATCAAAATATATATTGCTGACCCACTTTATATGAGTATTGAAGATGCTGCTGAAGCCATCATAAGAGTAGCGAATTCCAAGATGGCTGGTGCAATCCGCCTTATTTCTATCGAGCGTGGGCATGACCCCAAACTATTCGCAGCGATGCCGTTTGGCGGCGGAGGTGCACTTCATGCAGGGGCGCTAATCCAAGACATCGGTTTAGCAGCGGCCATTGTGCCCCGATACCCAGGCGTCACCTCCGCACTCGGCTGTGTCATGTCCGACTTACGACATGATGAAGTGCGAACTTTGAACATCATGCTAGAAGCACTTGATGAAGTTCATTTAAACGAACTAATCGCTGAGATAGCAAGCTCAGCTCAGGAGATTGTTCAGCAATCAAACGCAAAACTGGATAGTATCGAACGCATTATTGAGCTTGATATGCTGTATGCCGGTCAGACACATGCCGTAGCAGTACCAATCATAAGCGATCAAGCTATTACAATTGACACGATCCAAAATGCTTTTGAGGAAAGCTACCTCAAAGCTTACAGCCGGCTTCTAAATGAAATCCCCATTCGCATCCTGAACCTCAAGCTGTCTATCATCGGGAAACGGCCCCAAATCGACGTCAAAATGTTGGCCCGCGGTCCTCGCGCTGAAAGCGTCGAGACCTGTCGCGTGACAGGACAAGAGATATTTTCCAATGGCCAATGGCATGACGCAGCCATTTATGACCGGCTGTTATTACCTCAAGGTAGTAACATATCGGGGCCAGCATTACTGGTTCAGCCAGACGCAACAATCTATATTGATCCAGGGCTCTATGCTGTGGTTGATGATTTTGGAAATATCATCATGAAAGAAGAGGACGCATAAATGTCTGAACAGCCTTTTGAACCTTCAACAACTGCCATCCTGATTGTTGACCTACAAAATGACTTCTTACATGCTAAAGGCGCTTATGGCAGATCTGGAACGTCAAGCTCGGATATTGCTAAGCTGCCTTCAAAAGTTACGCCCCTTCTTGATGTGGTGCGCGAGGCAGGTGGCTGGATTATCTCAACACAATTCACTCTTGTGCCAGGTAAGAAGGGCGAACCATTTATCTCGGAGCATTTAAAGAAATTACGACCATTTTTGACCAACGGTGACTTCATGCCATCAGGTTGGGGCCATTCCCTTGTTGAGGAGCTTCAACCTGCTGATATCATCATTGAAAAGGTCGCCTATTCGGCTTTTTACCAATCGAGGCTCGATTTTGCAATAAACCGAGCGGGGATAAAGACCTTGATGGTATGCGGTATTGTTACCAATGGTGGCGTCGCATCAACCGTTCGTGACGCCCATGTTCGCGACATTCGCACTATAACTTTGGAAGATGGCTGTGCCGCCTTTTCCAAAAAAACCCATGATGTTTCTATAGCGTCACTCGCCACTGTGGGTGAAGTGATGCCCATTGCTGATGCCATCAAGTTGTTTAGGGGAGGATAAACTGTGCCAGGGGTCATTCGTTCTTCGGAATTTAAAGCTGATATTCAAGTTGATTGCTTGATAATTGGTGGTGGAGCGGCGGGACTGACAGCTGCTTTGGCAGCGTCAGAAACTGGCGCAACCGTCTTAGTTGCCGAACGTGAAAACCGACTTTCCGGATCGACAGCATTGTCGTCTGGTCTAATTCCCGCAGCTGGCACTAAAGCTCAAGACAAACAATCTATTGCGGATAGTGAAGACATTTTTTTTGCTGATATTATGGCGAAAAACAAAAATACTGCTGATGTTGAATATGTAAAACAGATTGTAGGTCAAATTCCCAAAACCATAGATTGGCTTAGTGATAAATACGGAATTGCGTTTCATGTGTTGGATAATTTTCTATATCCAGGGCATACAAACCATCGCATGCACACCGTACTCGAAAAAACTGGGGTTGGGCTGATCCATCGCCTTGAGACAGCCGTCTTTGCACAAGACGTGATGGTTGCAACAGGTGTTCAAGTAAGCGAGCTTGTGGTCGATAGGACTGATAAAGCACTTGGAGCAATCTGTTTGCGCCCTGACGGTACCAATGAACGTATATCTGCCGCAGCCATCATTCTCGCCTGCAATGGCTATGGAGCCAATCCAGGTCTTATCGCAGAACATATCCCAGAAATGAAAGATGCACTTTATTTTGGTCATTCCGGCAATCAAGGTGAAGCGATATTATGGGGAAAAACTCTCGGTGCTGAGCTTTTACATCTCTCAGGTTACCAAGGCCATGGATCAGTTGCGCATCCGCATGGCATCTTAGTGACTTGGGCCCTGATGATGGAGGGTGGAATTCAGGTCAACGCTAAGGGTGAACGCTTTTCAAACGAACATAATGGCTATTCTGAGCAAGCGGTATCTGTGCTTGCGCAAGATGAAAAAATAGCCTTCAATATTTTTGACGAACGGTTGGCCGTTCTTGGCCGTGGATTTGATGATTTCAAAAAAGCAGAACAGAGTGGCGCGTTAATCAAAGCAGAAAGTAGTGAAAACCTAGCCAGAAAACTTGGCGTTGATCCTTCTACTTTTTACAAAACACTGGCTGAATGCGAGCAGTATGCTAGCGGGGATCAAGTCGATCCGTTTGGGCGAAATTTTGAGCCCAAAAAACGGCTGGCCGCGCCTTACTATGCCGTAAAAGTCACAGGCGCTTTATTTCATACCCAAGGCGGATTGCGCGTGAATTGCGATGCGAAAATCTGCCGACCTAACGGAGTGCCTTTTGACAATATTTTTGCATGTGGAGGTGCTGCTTGTGGCGTATCTGGGCCAAATGTTTCAGGCTATTTGTCAGGAAATGGTTTACTGACTGCCTTAAGCTTAGGAGAAATTACAGGGACCAAAGCAGGCAAAATGACATCTGAATCTTATTAAGAGACTTGTTTTGGTGGTAAGATTTTTGTTTTTCTACTGTCTAGGAAGTCACAAGGTAATTAAGCTGGATCAAATATAATGGACCTATAGACACGTAAATTTAAGATCGAATTTTGTATCTCAACTTTCATGACTAAAATGGAAAAAAGCAACTAAATCATTCCAGCTGCCAAACGCAAGGATTAGGCTGCGCAAATTCCAACCATATCAGAGGTTTATCGTTGCATTTTCTGCATAGCAGAAATGCAATCTTTGTGGCTGATGCAATCCAATATTTTGTTCTATAACGATCTCAGCAAACATTTCTTCCCTGATGTGTTAGCTACTTATAACGTTCAACTCCCTTGATGTTCGTAAGTTTCCTGGCGGTGCCTTTGGCACCGCTTTTTTTATTTGGAAAGAAAAACAAAATTAATCTGCAATCTTACTGTAACCTTTGTGGGATTCGCAGCTGGCGAGCTTTACCAAACTTTTAAATACCGCGGCTCTCGCTGTGTATACCTGCCTTATTATCATTATCCAATGGAAATGGAGATATCTTATTTGGAAGACTGCCCGCCAAATAAATTGGTCGAAAGATAGATAAATTACTTTCCTCAGAATTTGTAGCCAAGCCCAAGAATAAAGCTTATTGCGTTCTTATCGATTACAATAGGGCTATTTTTCACTACAGCTGGTAAAAAATTTGCACTTATATTTGCGAAAACGCTAATGCTCTCAGTTATCTTATAAAACGTATTTAAATCCAAGTAAGGCACGAAAACATTGCCAGGCGCATACCGAGGCCTTAGACTGGTGGTTTCAGCAGAATACACGCCATAAAGGTACTCTGAACGGTTGCTATCGTACCATTTTGACCCAGCTCTCACGATGACTGGAATGCCCGCTACCGGTATAAACTGACTCAGGGATAGATTGGCAGAATTTCCATTAAATTCATTCATTAATTCCATCGAGTATTTGAATTTTGCCGTTAAGCCTCTATTAATTGTATAAGAAGCTGATGCAGAGCCATCAAAGTACATATTTCGTTTCAAGCCACTAAGGTCAGCAGAATCACTGCTGTCATATGGCTTAAACTTGGGGGTGACAGAAATAGTGAAACTTGACGCCGAACCATTCAGAATTTTGTAAGATATACCCTCTCGAAAACCGACACTGATATTCTCTCTTTCATAACTCAGTGACGGCATTACTCGAGATTTTGATCCGGCATTTGAATATACCGTTCCACTGCTTATATAAATCAGACCGGTTGAAAAATTAGCTTCTTCTTTAGCGTAACTGGCTCCTACCGGCATGATAAGCGCCAATAGTGAAACGTAAAATACATGATTGGTTTTCACTCGTATGCCTAACTTTTAAAGATTAATTTGCAAATACACAGAGACTGATACAGAGCATAGCTCACTCGTAACTTATCAGTATACGGGCGGGCAAAGAAACTGTATCAAAAATAAATGTATGTGAAAATTTTAAAGCAGTTGAGCTGATGGCCACTAGCGCTGATTCTGTGCGGCGCTTAGAAATTTCAATAGGTAACACGGCATCACTTGTCAGTAGCCCTATGCTAAGTCCGGCTTGCCTCAGTCTCAGCGCTGAAGAGCGCAAATAAAACGACTGACCCAAGGACTATAGTTCCTCCTATTATTTCGGATAAACTCATTGCTTCTCCCAGAATGATCCAAGGCCAGAAAGGCCCTAGTACACTCTCAATCAGGACTAAAATACTAACCTCAGCCGCAGGCACATAGCTGGCACCCCAAGTGACAAAGGCAATCCCAATCCCAATCCCAAAAGCGCCCATCACCAAGATAATGAGCAAGTCAGAGCTCAAGACTGTCAAACCTGTCCCAGATACAAATGCTAGTGTCGCGCCGATAACTGCACACAGAACACCACCAATAAAGGTTCCCCCCAAAACATCCTGTTTACCGCTTCTGCGCGCGATCACCAACATCAGCGCAAACCAAAACCCTGAGAGCAGCGCCATCAAATTACCCAGATTATTTCCTAACTGGTGCCCTGATTTCACCATAAAATAAATTCCAATAAAGGCAAAGATCATAGCGATCCAAGTAATCTGTTTCGGCCGCTCCCCTATCCAAATCCATCCAAGGATAGCAGCCATAAAAGGTGTTGCAGACAGGATAAGTAAGGTCGATGCCACAGTGGTATGGATCATCGCAAAAACATAGCAAGTAAAGGCCAATGAGAGAACCATACCCATGAAAAAATCGTTTCTATCGATGCTTTTGAAGAATGTTATCGGTAAAACGCGCCGACGCAAACAACATACAAAGCCGACCATAAAACATAGACTTAATGAACGGTAAAATAAAATTTGGAAGCCATCAGCACTTGATAATAGGCGCATATAGAGACCAATAAAGCTCATAAAAATTCCACCCAATAGGATCAAACACACCGCGCGCTTTTGAGACATACAAATGCCCTTTTATTGGTTTAATAAAATATGAAGCGCAAATAGGAATAACCACCGCATCTCATACCTAACTTAATGGCAAGTTTTAGATCATGGCGCAAAATTTATATGGTCGCCAAATAATTTGAGGATTTTTTAAAAAGTTTGCAAGAGATTTCTCACTTGAGCGAGAAATGGCTTTCTGTTCCAGCTTTTTAAAATAACTCTGTTTAAATACCCTCAACAATAATTAATGTCGCCTTTGACGCGCCTAATCGAATAGATTTCACTGGCTCATATTCTGCTGAACTATGGAACTTTTTGGCATCGCTCATACTGGGAAATCTGACGATCACAATGCGCGTTGGTTCCCATAGTTCATTTTGTTCAATATGAAGTTCTCCACCTCTTGTCAGATATTCACCTCCAAATTTTTCGGCAATCGGCTTTGCGAGCGCTTTATATTTTTCGTAGGTCTCATTATCTTCTATTTTTGTATCAACAATAACGTAGGCTGGTTTCATGTTGGCTCTCTCATCTTAAAAAATTTTCACTTTATGTATACTGAGATTCGTCTCTCTAGCACAGTATTTTATCAACTAAGCAATGTTTTTACAGCACGGATAGTTGCTGCAACCACAGTATCAGCCTCTTCTCGTTTCAAACAGAACGGTGGCGCAAAACTTAGAATATCGCCTTGCGGCATCGCACGCGCAATCACTTTGTCTTATGAGAGAAGAGTGACCGAAACCTGTGGTCGAATCTTGTCTGCAGCATAAAAGAAAGTGCGACTATCTTTGTCTTTAAAAAATTCTATAGCACAGATCATACCTTCGCCACGAACATCTCCAACATGGGTATGATCGCCAAGTGCCTGTTTCATTGATGCGCTGAGGTATGCCCCGACAGCACCAGCATCGGCCACAAGATCAAGCTCCGCTATCAGTTTCAAATTTGCAACGCCGGCCGCAGCCCGAATAGGATGCGCTGAATAGGTCCATCTATGACCTATTGGGCCACTCTCATCTGTTCCCTTTTCGAGAACTTCCCACATTTTCTTACCAATTATAGAGCCTGATAGCGGTGCATAAGCCAAAGTAAGACCTTTGGCGATGGTAATAATATCCGCCTCAAGGCCATAGTGATCAGACCTAAGCATACTGCCAAAACGCCTAAAGCCTGTGACAACCTCATCGTCCACAAGCAAAATATCATATTTCTTTAAGACGCTCTGAATAGCAGCCCAATAAAGACGCTCTGAATAGCAGCCCAATAGCCTGCCGGCCGCGGCACAATACCGCCTGTTCCCAAGATCGGTTCACCAATAAAGGCCTGCGAAGGCATCAAGTAATTGGTTTCCATCGCGATCTTGGATAAACACGCCACTCACAGTCTGGATAACCCGACGAGGACTTTCTCCACGCACATGTTGCGCCAAATGCGTTGACGGGTGAAAAAATTTTTTGCGGTTCCATTTGTCGAGTTGACCGTTGTTTAGCATTTCGCATACCCTTTCATCCCCAGTCGAAACAAATAATTTCTATCTCATAAAACTTAACCACTGCTTTAGGCTCTCGAACCAAAACTGGCGAGCGATTAGTTACAGTTGCCACAGAAAACTACCGATTCAATATTTTAGTTCTACAATACCCAAAACATCATGTAATGGCTGGATGACACATTAGACAAGAAATGATCTATAGCTCTGTCGATAGCCTTATAGTAATATTTTGAAACGCTTGCGAGGGCCACATAAGCTTTAAGAAATGTCATTTGAATACAAAATTTGTTGTATTTAAAACTATCATCAATCTAGATCCTAGCAAGACGCCAATTTGGATATATACTAGATTCAAAACAATATTTTTTTGTATCATACCCAGAGAACAGCCCGTCTTGTGTTACGAGAACTGTTTGCCAACCGCGTGCCGCTGCACCAAGGATATCAGTATGTAAAGTATCGCCACACATTACAATCTTATGAGAGGGGATACTTGGCAGAGAGGCTTCAACCAAGTCATAGACTTCAGGAAATGGCTTACCAAAGAAACGAATATTTTTTAGTCCACAATCAGCAAGAAGATGTCCAAAGTGGCCCGGCTCTATGGAAAAACCATTGTCACGCGGCGCAACCAAATCTGGGTTTGCCACAATGACTGGCCGATCATTTTTTAATAATGACCGCTTAAGAAGTTCTTGTCCAACGTCAGTCCAAATGGAAGATGATAAAAATAAAAACCCGTCTACGAGATCATAATCTTGAGGTTGATGACCCAAGCGCAGGTAATCAACCTCAAGATCACTTAGATGATCCTCTGTCGCCGCGATCACACCCCAAAAGCCTGAAGTTAACACCAATAGCGCTGCGTCTCTGCTGGTAATGATTTCATCGTCTTCGATTTCAATGCCAAGCTTTGAAAATTTGGCAATTGTCCCAGATCGTTCATAGCTTGCGGCATTGGTCAAGATACGGATTTTACACCCCAATGATCGTAATTCGCGCAGCCTTAGATCGGCGCCTTTGATAAGGGTTTCACCAACATTCAAGACGCCAAATGCATCAAAGACAAAAACCTCCGCCTGTTCAGCTATTTCGGTTAAGTCGTCAATATCACGTATGCTACTCGAGCATTGAGCTTGTGGCATGCGCGATCTCACTTCTTCATAGCGCCTAAAAATCTCAGGTGTCGTTAACATGTTTGATGAGTGTCCTTGTGGCATTCCGTAAAATCGCAGCTCTATTCAGCCTAAATATTCATTTTCGGTCATTAGTGTTAAGATTCAGGTGCTACTTATTTTTTCCTATTTTGTTGAAAACTTTGAAATGCCAACACTATAGAAAACATTATCAATTCGAGCTTTTTGATAAAATTACATTTCAACAACTAGTTATTCATCAAACATTAAACAAACTTATCAAAAACAAAAGTTAAAACTACAAAATTTCATAATTTTGTTTTTTTTATTAAGTTAAAGACACTTTAAACAGAATAAGTCACTCATTTGGTAATATTTTTGTTGTTTTGTTGTTTTTTATGCGCAATAATCCGCACACGGGAAAATCGTAATTATAACAAATACGCCAAAGGTTTTTGTCGTTCGCTTTGAATTAAAAAAGATAAATGGTTTTAAGATAGAAGGGCATCAAAATTAAGGAATAAAAAGTGGAGAAAAGCTAGATTTTCTATCTTAAAAAATAACTCGACTGTCAAATGAAAATTTATTCAAAACCTTTAAGCCTAACAGCGCGCCATGTCTGCAAATTTTAAGTTTAAAATAAAGAAGAAGCTATGGATAAGAGATTAATTGTGCGAAACATACCCAGAAATAAAAATATGAAACGCCTCAATTTAGAAACTGATTGTTTGGTACTGGGCGTTACGGCCAGGAAGACGAAACTATGAGCGGTGCAGAGGTCACTCTTAAAAATATCTTTAAAAGCTGGAATGAAATCTCTGCATTGAATGATATATCTCTTGATGTACCTGCAGGTAAATTTACTGCATTGCTAGGTCCTTCGGGCTGTGGAAAATCAACCGCATTGAGAATTGTTTCAGGATTAGAAGAACCAACATCAGGCCAAGTCTTTATTGGAGGTAACGATGTTACGCATATACCGCCAGCAGCCCGCGATATAGCAATGGTGTTTCAGTCTTATGCTCTCTTTCCTCATCTGACTGTGGCTGAAAATATTGTGTTTGGTTTACGTGTTCGCGGTCTAGTCCGCAAGGAGAGGGACGAGAAACTCAAAGCTACAGCCCAGCTATTAGGTTTGAGCGAATTATTAGATCGAAAGCCTAGTCAACTATCGGGAGGCCAACAGCAGCGCGTTGCACTAGGCCGTGCAATCGTTGCAGATAAGTCAATTTTCTTAATGGATGAACCTTTATCAAACCTCGATGCCAAGCTGCGCGCCGAAATGCGAGAAGAGATCCGCGCCCTACAGGATCGTCTAGGGGTTACAATGTTATACGTAACTCACGACCAAGTCGAGGCGGTAACGATGGCTGACCAAGTTGTTCTGATGAACCATGGGCGAGTAGAGCAAGTGGCATCACCACGGGTAATGTATGAAATGCCCGCAACCCTCTTCGCTGCAAAGTTTATTGGAACACCACCTATGGTTACGTTTTCACCACAACTCTTATCTCATAGCCTAACACCAAGCCTGCTAAAGAAAAGTCAAAACCTTACTTTTGGTATCAGACCGGAATCCCTGACTCTAAATGACAGCGGTTTGATTAACGGGACCGTTGGAAATGTTGAGTATCTTGGGGCTGATGCCTTGATTGAATGTAAGGTTGGAGATGAATTTCTACTTTGTCGTGCCCCTGGGCGGACCCAATTAACCGAAGGAACGCCTATAAACTTAGCATTTAATGTGAAGGACCTGCACGTATTTAATACGGCCTCAGGACAACGCACAGATAATATGCTTCCAGAGATTGAGATGGCTCTGTCATCCCAAAACGCCAGCTCTGAGCTGGCAAGTTAGACCCAAACCTAGAGGTAAATTATGTTTCAAAAAATATTCAAGATAGCCAGTACGGCTTCTTTAACATCACTCGCTTGCGTTGGCTCTGCTTTTGCAGTTGACCTCGAGTTTTACTTTCCAGTGGCAGTTGGTGGAGCAGCTGCAACGACCATTGAAAAATTAACCGCAGACTATGTAGCCGCTAATCCAGGTGTAAATATTGATGCCATCTATGCGGGTAGCTATTCAGATGCGGGCGTAAAGGCCCTTACCGCTGCACGCGGTGGTAAGCCACCACAAATTTCCGTTCTTCTATCAACTCAGATGTTCACGTTGATTGATGAGGACGTTATCACGCCGTTTGATGATTTCGTTTCAGCAGAAGAGAAAGAAAGTTGGATTGGTGGCTTTTATCCCTCTTTTATGGAAAATAGTCAGACGGGCGGCAAAACCTACGGCATTCCCTTTCAACGTTCAACTCCAGTTCTTTATTGGAACAAAGCAGCGTTCGCTGAAGCTGGTCTAGATCCAGAAATAGCCCCAGCAACTTGGGATGAGATGGTGGATTTCGGTAAAAAGCTTACTAAAAAAGATGCCAGCGGTAACGTTTCTCAGTGGGGTGTTCGCATTCCATCCGCTGGTTTCCCCTACTGGTTGTTTCAGGGCCTTTCGACGCCAGCAGGCGCGATACTAGCAAACTCAGACGGTAATAAAACTAACTTCAACGATCCTAAAGTTGTTGAGGCTCTTGAGTATCTGGTCGACTTGTCAGCCAAGCACGGCATAATGCAGCCAGGCTCAATTGAATGGGGTCCAACTCCTAAAGCCTTCTTTGAGGGCGAGACAGCTATGATGTGGACAACTACTGGTAACCTTGTCAATGTTCGCAAAAATGCGCCATTTGATTTTGGTGTCGCCATGTTACCTGCTAAAGAGCGCCGTGGAGCTCCAACAGGCGGTGGTAACTTTTACCTTTTCAAAGATTCTACTGACGAACAGAAGGATGCCGCTGTCGCTTTTGTGCAATGGATCACAGCGCCAGAGCAAGCTGCCATATGGTCAATTGCGACTGGCTATGTTGCGCCGCGTCCAGATGCCTGGGAAACAGATGCTATGAAAGCTTACACAAAGGACTTCCCCCCAGCCTTAATTGCAAGAGATCAATTGGAATTTGCCGTTGCTGAACTTTCAACATTTGAAAATGGGAAAGTTACACAAACACTCAACGACGCTTTAGCCGCCGCAATTGCTGGTGAAAAGACAGCTAAAGATGCTCTTGATCAAGCGCAAGCTACAGCTGATCGTATTCTTAAGCCTTATCGTTAATTACTAGAAATGGCTCTGTCCATTTTGTTGGGCAGGGTCAAACCTTGAAAGCGATTAAAATAAATGAGAAATTCTGCGAAACACCAGTGGATATATGCATGGCTGCTGCTTAGCCCAGCTATGATTTTTCTTATCACATTTACACATTACCCTGCTGTTCAGACGGTAATAAGTTCATTTTTTTCCACAGGTCGGGGGCGCCGTAAGTCAGTTTTCATTGGTTGGGATAACTATGCTACCTTGTTGTTAGACGAAGTCTTTTGGAAGGTGCTTGTAAATAATTTCTGGTACGCAATATGGACAATACCTTTATCAATTATTTTTTCATTAGCTATGGCTTTATGGGTGAACGATAAGCTAAGGGGCCGCGGCTTTTTAAGAATGGCCTATTTTACACCCACCGTCTTACCTTTGATAGCAGTCGCCAATATCTGGCTTTTCTTTTATACGCCCGGTTTTGGGTTAATTGATCAAATTCGCGGCTTATTCGGTTTCGCCGAGCAAAATTGGATGGGGTCTCCTGATACTGCTCTTTATTCTATGATTGCCGTCGCCATCTGGAAGGAAGCTGGTTTTTTTATGATTTTTTATTTGGCAGCTTTACAAACAATCCCGCCTTCTCTTCGGGAAGCTGCCTCTATTGAAGGAGCCAGCAAATTTTACTATTTTCGTCGGGTTATATTTCCTCTTCTTATGCCAACGACATTGTTCGTTTCGATCAATGCAGTTATAAACTCGTTCCGATTAGTTGACCATATTTTTGTTATGACGGAAGGTGGACCAAATAATTCCTCAAGCCTTTTATTATTCTATATCTATGAGGTAGCTTTTGATTATTGGGATACCGCCTATGCAGCCACCTTAACAGTGGTCATGTTGGCAATATTGACAACTGTTGCCATAGGACAATTCTTTTTTCTTGATAAAAAAGTGCACTACAAATGAGTTCAAAAGCCTTAAAACTGCCGCAAACAATCGACAAATTTCGATCTTTTAATTTTGATCAATCTTTGAGCACATTTGCTGCTTGGTGTTTAGCTATTCTTTGGTTGTCACCACTTGTGTACGCAGTTTGGACAGCGTTCCATCCTAGTGAATTTGAAACGCGCTTCGACCTATTTGCGCCTCTCACACTGCAAAATTTTGTACAGGCTTGGAATGAAGCGCCATTCGCTCGATATTTTTTAAACACCATAATTTTGGTCGCAGGCATTGTAGCAGCGCAATTCTTTTTATGTACGCTTGCAGCCTATGCATTCGCCCGCTTCACATTCCCCGGCCGGAATATTTTATTTACATTGGTGCTTTTACAACTTTTGGTCATGCCAGATATCTTAATCGTACAAAACTACCAAACCATGCGTTCGCTTGGATTGATCGATACAATAGCCGCTATTGGTTTACCTTATATTGCGTCAGGTTTTGGTATATTCCTGTTGCGGCAAACGTTTATGACTGTTCCCAAAGAATTGGATGAGGCGGCCAGGGTAGAGGGATGTTCATTCCTTGGCGTCCTATGGCGAGTATATATCCCCCTGGCCAAGCCAACCTATCTGGCTTATGGACTCGTATCGGTTAGCCACCATTGGAATAATTTTGTTTGGCCACTTATTATAACAAATTCAGTGGAAACCCGCCCATTAACAGTTGGGCTTTCTATCTTTGCAGTAACAGACTCCGGAATTCAGTGGTCGGTCATTAATGCTGCTACATTGATGACATCTGGACCTTTGTTGATTGCCTTTCTACTTTTCCAGCGGCAATTCGTGCAAAGCTTTGTCCGCGCCGGCATCAAGTAGAGGTATTAAAATGATTTCTAAAATTGGTGCAGCAATCACAATTAATAACATGGAGCCTGTGATAGAGTGGCTTTGCCATGAAAACCGCCCCATAGAAATTCAAGATTTTACACTCCCCAACATACTAACAGATGATGTCTCTGACGTTTTAAGCACTTACCAAAAAAGTTTAAAATCCCACAATGGAGTTCGCGGAATCCATGGACCATTCTTTGGACTTGATCTCGGCAATCCAGAAAGAGCATTTCAAAAAATTATCTCCGAACGCCTTTTAAAAGTCCTGGAATTTTGCGAGCGACTAAATGGGCAGTATGTGGTTATACACAGTCCTTTTACAGACTGGATGAGATTGAATAGATTACAATATCCGGCTGTGAAGCCAAATACTATTATGTGCATGGATTATATTTTACATGCACCACTGCAACGTGCCTCCGAAATTGGTTGCACGCTAGTTTTAGAAAACTGTGATGATACTGACCCCAATATGAGAATGGAGGCTATAGAAAGTATTAACCATCCAAATCTCAAACTATCAGTTGACACGGGTCACGCGCAGCTTGCACATTGCAATTATCGAGCTCCCGCAGTGGTGGATTTTATAGCTGCGACAGAAGATAAGTTAGCACATGTTCATCTTCAAGATGTAGATGGCTATGCTGATCGCCATTGGCATCCCGGAGAGGGAAATATTTCCTGGCAAACTGTTATGGATGAATTACGTAAAAATCGGTCCACCCCACATTTAATCATCGAGATCCGAAAAAATATGCATCGCCTGCCAGAAACTGTTGAATTTTTGGAGAATTTGGCCGATAAGTAATGGAATCATAAGATGTCAGCAAAGAAAAATAAGCGACGTAAACATATCGAAAAATTCGTGCTCGAACGCGGCGCTGTTTCTATTGGCGCTTTGGCTGAAATCTTGGATGTTTCGACACAAACTATTCGCCGTGATATTGATAAACTCTGCGAAGGCGGCCTTTTAAGCCGTAGGCATGGTCGGGTCGAATTGGCGCAAAGGCATTCTAATACTCCGTTTGATCAGCGCGTTTCAACAAATCTAGCAGAAAAGCGCGGTATTGGAGAAGCCACAGCAGAATTAATTCCAGATGGATCGACTATTTTCATCTCTATCGGATCCACGCCTCTGAGTGTTGCACGAGCCTTGAGGCGCCGTAAGGGCTTAACCATTATTACCAACAATTTAAGTGCGGCGATGGCGCTAAGTGAGGAATTGACAAACCGAATCATTTTGCCCGGGGGAGAATTAAGGCTTCCAGATCGTGATATTCTTGGCGACGAGGTGCTCGAGTTTTTTAGTCACTACAGAGCTGAATTTGGTATTTTTGGCGTTGCAGGTGTAGCCGAGGATGGCTCCTTACTGGAATTTCATGCCGCCGAGGTGCGGGCCCGCGAACAGATAAGAACAAATTCTCTGAAGTCATTTTTGGTTCTCGATCACTCTAAGTTTGGGCGACTTGCGCCTGCCGTAGGTGAAAATATTTTAGATGTCGACACCATTATCTTGGACCAGATTCCAGATGAAAAATATAAAGAACTGCTCGAAACCATAAAAGATAAGTTAATCCTTACCGAGATCGATGACTATGGCGCATAAGCCCGATTCAATTTTGCAAAAAATATCAAAACCCCCAACAGAAGTTACACCCAAAAGCAGGTTTTGTGGAAACAGAATAAAGAGAAAAAGTCCGTAATTTCATGCCCGTAAAACAAGCTCAGTTCAAATAAAATGATACTTAACTAAATGCGACTTTTTTCGTTGCCAATTGTTTAAACTTGGAGATATGAAATGACTAAGATTATTCAAATTTCAGATACCCATTTAGTTGGCGAGGGTAATTTCGTATCTAAAACCTTAGAAACCGCCGCACCTTTGGAAGATTTGACCAGACGCATTGCAGAAATCGAATTAGAAGTTGGAGCAATTGATGCAATAATTGTTAGTGGTGATATTAGTGATGACGGCAGTGCTGAAAGCTACGCGCGATTCAAATCAATCTTAAGCCCATTAAAATTAACATTTTTCGCAGTGCCCGGTAATCATGATGTACGATCCATTTTTCGGGCCGCCTTTTCATCAGCAGGTTATCTTCCAGGTTCGGGTAAGTTAAATTGGCATCAGGTAGTGGGTGAGATTCATATTGTTGGCCTTGATACGCTCATAGAAGGTCAAGATGGAGGTGAATTAGACTCTGAAACGCTACAATTCTTAGAATCCACTCTGGAAAAGCTGAAAAATGTTCCCGTTATTTTGATGTTTCATCATCCACCATTTAAATCTGGCATTAAGTTTATGGACTCAATTTGCTTGCATAAAGGTCAAACGCGTTTATATGAAATCCTTAAGTCGTATCCTGGTGAATTAATTGTCGTCTGCGGTCACATTCATAGGAATATAGTTACGCAATTAGCTGGGCACACAGTAATATCTGCACCATCTACATGCAGTAGTTTTTTGTACAACATTCACAGCGATGCACCAGTTGGTTTTTTGAAACAAGAAGGTGGGTTAATTCTCCATGATTGGTCGCAAGGGTTTAAATCAATTAGAATTGAAGCAGAGCGCGGTGCAGGTCCATTTGCATTTTAGGACAAGCGTTCAAATAGAGCAATTTCATGCATTGTCCTAATACTAAAGGCTAAGTAACTTGAACGAACCTTTTATAATCATATTCTTACTGAATATCGCAGGCGCGGCAGCGCTTCTTATATGGTCTGTTCAATTGGTTCGGACTGGTGTTGAGCATGCATTTTCCAATCATTTGCGGCTCTGGCTACGTAGGTCTGGCAGCAATCGCTTTTTGGCAACGCTGACTGGAACAGTATCAGCGGTACTTTTGCAAAGCTCCACTGCGGTTGCAATTATGGTTTCCAATTTTGTCTCTGCCATATATTAAAGCATGATATAGTTTTCACTTCACAACTTCACCCACAACGGCATGGTTTTAACATCTGTTATAGTGGACTTTGCGAGAACCTACGCTATCTTAAGCTGTCTAATATAGGAAGACCTATGAGCTCAAACAAAAAGCACCCACTTTACCTGGACTGGTATGCAATAATTACATTTGTCGAAAAAGGGCTTTTAGTGGTCATAGCATTTCTAACTGTTTATGCCGTTATTGTGGAAATGATAACCGTGGTTAGTTCGCGTGCAGTAACGTTGACTGACTTGCTACTTATGTTCATTTATGCAGAGGTTCTTGGGATGGTGGCAGCATTCTACAAATATAGAAAAATACCGATCACTGTTCCAATATTTATCGCCATTACGGCACTTTGCCGTCTTATTATTCTGCAAGGCAAGGGAATTAACACCATCGACCTGCTATATGAAAGCGGCGCAATCCTCTTACTAGCGATCTCTGCTCTGATTATAAGATGGAACTTAATAAACTTGGTGCGAGAAGATAAACCTTTGGACGAGTAACGATTACTATCCTATGAACATCTCTATTGTAAGTTTTCATATACTGGTGTCATAAAATTTATGTGATTCGCTAAGAGCACTTTTTCAAGCAAAGTAACCCGTGATATCCATAAGGACCTTTGAGGTTTTAATATTGCGTTTAAAGGCCCTATCGCCATATTATAATTGCTGCGTTATGAGAGACTTATGTCACAAATTGAATCATTTTTCGCCACCCGCATTTACCGAGCACAGCTGGATGAATTTCGGAGCTCGCCCCCAACGTCAGAACTTGAGGCCGCATGCATCTCTATTGCTGAAGATGATGAAGCGGGGCAAGAGTGGTGCAAAGAAAATGGTTATCCAGGGTATACTAGTTATGCTTCCTTAGAAGATTTAGCGTGGCGGTTTCCTACCTTTAAAGATTTGGTGAAAGTCTTGGACAAACATGTTGCAGCTTTTGTCAAAGACCTACAATTCAATCTTGGCGATAAGAAGATTAAGCTTGATTCTTTATGGATAAACATCTTGCCCACAGGTGGCATGCATTCGTCTCATTTACATCCACACAGCGTGATCAGCGGTACCTCATATGTAACGATGCCAGAAGGCGCCAGTGCAATAAAATTTGAAGATCCAAGGCTTGCGATGATGATGGCAACGCCTGTTAAAAAGACAGATGCTCGGGACGAGCTGCGCAATTTTATCTACGTAACTCCGGAAGAGGGAGAGGTTTTGCTTTGGGAAAGCTGGCTACGCCACGAAGTCCCTCTCAATTTGACCGACGAAGAGCGGATTAGCGTTAGTTTTAACTATAGGTGGGCCTAAAACTTAACTAAACAAAGCCAACCTATAATGTAAAAACGCGCAAATTTTTAGGGATCACTATTAATTATGTGCTAATAATCTTAGTCAAAATCATATTTATCGCTCTAAATTCATTTGACATGTGCAGCCACTTGTATCAACCCTCAAAGCTTGAAAATTGCCGTAAACTTTAACTCCGCAATTTAATCTAAGAATGCCGTGCGCAAGCTCATAAAGTTAAACCGGAGATGAAGACATGAAAAGATGGATGGCGCGTAAGATTTTATATCTTGCAGGATGGACAATAGACCCTACCAACCCACCCCATGAACGATGTGTTCTGATTGCGGCACCTCATACTTCAAATTGGGATTTCCCAAT
Source organism: Paracoccaceae bacterium (assembly GCA_029247845.1). Lineage (GTDB taxonomy): Bacteria > Pseudomonadota > Alphaproteobacteria > Rhodobacterales > Rhodobacteraceae > LFER01. The sequence goes on from JAQWKM010000173.1 coordinate 43,511, forward strand.
GATGATACTATTCACAAATGCATTTCGCCTAAAAATAAAATGGATGGGCAAAGATAACATATTCATTTGGCCGCTTAGTTATTTTTTAAGAAGATTAGGCGGAATACCAATAGTAAGAAGTAGAAGTAACAATGTGGTAAATCAAATGATCGAGTTGTTTGCCAAAAGCGAACAATTGATGCTCGTTGTACCAGCAGAGGGTACAAGAGGCCGCACAGAGAATTGGAAATCTGGATTTTACCATATAGCGCATGGCGCAGATGTTCCAGTTTTACCGACATTCCTTGACTATGGTAACAAGCGAGGTGGATTTGGTATTCCTATCAAATTAACTGGCAACATAACGGTTGACATGGATATAATTCGCAAATTTTACAAGCCACATAGCGGGAAATATCCTGAACTTTCGGGTCCTATTCAGTTACTTGAAGAGGCCAACTGAAACGTAGCTTGCACGTAAGACAAATGTCTCCATGTTTTGCCTGAAAATAGGAAAGCAAACCTTAGATCCGATATAACGCGTCTTAGCCAACAATCATCTCCCTCGTCTGCAAAGTTTCATACTCTATCTCTTTAAGACGAAACTGAACCAAATCGCCTCTTGCTACCATTAACCCAATGTGTCCATCAGTAATGACAAACATATGACGGAAACGATC